>CAYOGP010000015.1:12009-14319 GCA_964403555.1 uncultured Spirochaetales bacterium
AAACGGAAGATGGCGCCGATCTCTAATTAGGCTCTTTCGGCAATAGAACGTGAAAACTCGAACCCTTACCTGGTTCCGAGTCGACAGAAATTTCTCCTTCGGAAAGCTGAACCAGATGTCTGACAATTGCCAGGCCGAGTCCAGTCCCTCCGACATCTCTTCCACGGGCCTCATCTACCCTGTAGAACCTTTCGAAGATTCGAGTCTTTTCTTCGTCTGGGATGCCTATTCCTGAATCCACTACACTGAGCCGTACGCTTCTCGCCTTCTCTTCAGTCCTTACCTGGATTTGGCCTCCTGGATCGGTGTACTTCACAGCATTTTCGAGAAGATTTACAAGAACTTGCTCCACCACCAGACGGTCAGCCCAGACTTCGGTATTCCCTGCAAAGTCCCTCCTCAGCTCGAGCTGTCGAGACTCGGCTTGAGGACCCATCTCATCGGTGACACCTTCTATCGCTCGTTTTAAATCGATGCGTTGCGGATTGACCTTGGCCGTTCGTCCCTCGGCTCGCGAAAGGGCCAACAAATCCTCAATTAACCGACTCAACCTCTCTGAATGTCGTTCTATAACTGTCAGATAGTTTGACCTTTGCTCTTCGTCCAACTCTCCAACCCGAAGAGTCTCAGCAAATCCGCGAATAGCGGTTAGGGGAGTTCTCAATTCATGTGAAACATTCGCTACGAAGTCACTCCGAATTCTTTCCAACCTGCGCAATTCCGTAATATCGTGAAGGACCGCAACGGTACCTTGCGTAGACCCTTCATGGGTAAAGGGTGTGGCATGCATCTGCAGAACTCGGCCCTCAGCTCCCCCCATCATGACCTCCTTCGCAAACACATCCGTTGCAGCAAACGCCTCAGAAAATGCATCGGCAAGAGGACCGCGGCGAAATACGTCCCAATACTGCTTGCCCAAAATATCCCCCCAAACATCCGCCAGTTCTCGAAGTCTCTGATTGGCAACCTGAATTTCACCGGAACCGTCAACAACAAGAACCCCTTCAACCATGTCAGCTAAAACCGCTCGGAGCTGTGCTTCTCCTGATTCTGCCTGAGCAACCCGATCCCTCAAATCGGTTCTCAAGTTCTCGATTGCAACCGCCAGACGATCGAGCTCACCCCACGCACGGGGAGGGATTGGTTGGTCTGCATTGCCCGACCCTATGTCTTCGACAACCTGTTGAAGAACCGAAGCTGGCAAAATGAGGCTCTTCCAGTGAAACCAAGTGAGGAAAGCCGCAACAACAGCGCAGGCACCTAAAGCAGTGAGAACGGCGCCTTTTGAAAAATCGGAGGCTACTAGGAGAAGTAGCGCCACAGGAATCGTTACAGAAATGAATCCAATGACTAAAGATCTTTGTAAATAGGAAGACACTTATTCCGCAAAGCGGTAGCCGACTCCGCGAACCGTTTCAATAAGGTCGCCTGCCGACCCTAACTTCTCGCGTAGCCGCTTTAGGTGCGTATCGATTGTACGAGTGGTCACCGCAATATCCGATCCCCACACATCGCCTAGTAGAGACTCTCTAGTCATAACTCTCCCCGGCCTAGTCATCAGGCTAGAGAGGAGGCGAAACTCCTTGGCTGTAAGTGAAACGGGGCAATTTTCGACCCAACATCGATGTCGTTCGTGGTCAATTTTCAGAGCTCCGTGCTCGACAACCTCCTGAACGTCCAGCGTAGGCCCTGTCCTTCGGAGTATCGCCTTTACACGTAGGACAAGTTCCCTCGGTGAAAAAGGCTTTGTCACGTAGTCATCAGCACCTAATTCGAACCCCACTACTCTGTCCACCTCTTCGGACTTTGCAGTCAGCATTAGGATGCTGGTATCAATGAGACGATCTTCTGCCCTTAACAGGCGACAAACTTCGGTACCGGGAAAATCCGGAAGCATGAGGTCAAGGACGATCAAATCAGGGGGTGACCTCCTTGCTTTCCTAAGCCCTTCAGCGCCTGTTTCCGCAGTTTCAACCGAAAAACCAACCTGGACAAGATTGAAGCGGATCAGTTCCAAAAGATCCGGTTCATCATCTATGACGAGTATTCGCTGTTCCATCACTCAAGAGAATACCTAGGATGATCTGGCCCGAAAGCGCAGAGCGAAGGGACCACGAAAAAAGTCATCAAGACGCCTTCTAAGCGTACTTAAGGCGTCATTTTCCAGTCATGGCACAACACATGCCTCAGCTTAAATACCAACAGTATGATCTCCGCACTTAAGAGACTTCAATCTTTCCTCGATTTTTGCTCTCCTTGTCCATCCTTTAGCTAAGATAGGTGATGACAGTCCTTGTGTGTATGAAAATG
>CAYOGP010000015.1:14329-16466 GCA_964403555.1 uncultured Spirochaetales bacterium
TTCTGCTTTCCTTATCCATCCTTTAACCAAGACATGCCGCACTAATGATCAGCAATCGTCTACCTTAACCAGGAGTAATAAGAAAAGACCACACTCAGAACCAACAGTCTGAGGTAACGCAGGGCAAAGACTATGAAGCACCTCAGAGCATATACACTTTTAGCAAGTCTACTTTTCTCATCCCTTGCAGCAGATGGCTCTGAAGAAAATACGGGAGCGACATACAATGCAGAGAACGCCCAATTGACCCTGGAGACATTCGCACGCGGTTGGATGAAAAAACTACGGAATGCGTCAGAGACCGACCGAGTTGAAGGCGCTGTCAGCTATCGCGGCTACAGCTCCAGATATCAAATCGAGTTAAAAGAAACCAACAAATCGCCCGTCCCATTCATCGGTGTTCTTCAATATCAAGAGCACCTGGTCAAGTGCCACAGAGATAAAGAGATATCATGCGAACGAAGTGGGACTCACACCGTTACCGAAATCTTTCGTTTCCGAAACGGACGTTGGCTTTATTAACCCACAAAGAATAACTTCTAGTTCTCGTCGGACTTAGCTACAACCACTCGTAGAACCACATGTAAGGCATTTATAGCAAGCACCGTTACGAACCATGATATCGCCACATTCACTGCAGCTCGGTGCGTCAGCCTGATTTACGAAGGATCTCGAGTTAACGGGCGATTCGTCAACGGAACCACCAGCTATTGCAATACGAGGCTCTGCCTCAGGCTCTGACACTAAACCTACCTGTTCGGCATAAGTCTCTTGTTCATCTTGAGGCACGGCTCCTTCGCGAAGAAACCTGTTACCCAAGAACCGAAAAATGTAGTCCATTGTCGACTTAGCCATCGGGATCTCGCGATTATTTGTGAAACCGGCCGGCTCAAATCGTGTGTGGCTAAACTTGTCTACTAACGCCTTCAAAGGAACTCCATACTGGAGAGCCATAGAAGTCATCGTAGCAATCGTATCCATCAAACCGGACACTGTGCTTCCTTCTTTCGACATGCGAAGAAAAATTTCTCCGGGGTCACCGTCTTCATATTTACCAACCGTCAAGTAACCTTCGTGCCCAGCAATCACAAACTTGTGTGTCATCGCACTACGCTCATCCGGCAACTTACGCCTTACGGGCCGTCTCTCTTCGAGCGAGATCACGTTATCGTCAGATTCCTTACCAGCGTTCAGTGGCTGGGTTCGTTTACTGCCATCCCTATACACAGCCAATGCCTTTAAACCCAGTCGCCAACCTTCAAGATAGGCTTCCGAAAGATCTTCCACGGAGGCGTCCGTTGGCAGGTTAACCGTCTTGCTGATGGCACCGGAAAGAAACGGTTGAACAGCCCCCATCATCCTGATGTGTCCCTGCCAATGTATTGAACGACTGCCATTTAAAGCCCTAAACGCACAGTCAAATACCGGCAGGTCTTCATCGGAAAGACCTGGAGCACCTTCGATCGTTTCATTCTGGTCGATGTAGGAAACGATCTCCTGGACCTCGTCTTCCTGATATCCAAGTTTCCTGAGCGCCATAGGCACCGTGTTATTCACTATCTTAAGGAGACCACCGCCCACCAGCTTCTTGTATTTCACTAAAGCAATATCAGGCTCTACACCGGTAGTGTCGCAGTCCATCATGAAAGCGATTGTTCCGGTCGGAGCAAGTACCGTAACTTGAGCATTTTTATAACCGTGTTTTCTTCCAAGACTCAGTGCATCGTCCCATGAGACTCTCGCGGCTTCCCAAAGATCCTCTTGAACCCCCGAGGACTGCACACATTCTGCAGCATGCTTGTGAAGCTCGATAACTTCCAGGAATGGTTTTTTGTTAGCCCGGAATTTGCTGAAAGGCCCCATAGCTTCAGCGATTTCAGCGCTCATGCGATACGCCTCTCCGCACATAAGAGAAGTGATCGCTGCAGATACGTTACGACCCTCTTCGCTGTCGTAAGGAAGTCCCTGAGACATTAGAAGCGCACCTAGATTTGCGTATCCAAGCCCTAAAGGACGATATATGTGACTGTTCTTTTCGATCTTTGGAGTCGGGTAAGATGCGTGATCGACAACGATTTCTTGACCGAGGATCGTTAGGGCCGAGGCACGGCGAAAATCATCGACCTCAAAAGTTCCT
>CAYOGP010000016.1:0-15779 GCA_964403555.1 uncultured Spirochaetales bacterium
TTAACCCCTCGAAACTTGAGTGTAGATCTGCGCAAGTAATTTGTGCGCGCTTGTAAAAAGGAATCGGTTTTCCTTCAAAAATTGCAACATCGCGATGCATAGGCATACTCGTCAGCGCGTTGACTAACATTGCAGCGGATCCTCGAGCTTCGAGAACTAAATTTTCCAGGCTCCCTGAGTAATTCGCTGACAAAAATTTTCCGAGGTCAGTCCAGGACTTTGAAAACAACTCCATTAATGGCCAGACAGCCTTATTTCCATTTTGCTGGAACATGTCCGAACAGACCTCCGGAGTAAAGCGAACCAAATCTTTTATCGGAGGAACTCCCTCCGTTTTGCAATGGTCTAGAAACGCACGGGAAATTGTCTTGTAGCCAGACGCCTCCACGGGCTTCCGGAGTTCTGGAAACCACCCAGACCCAAAGTTCACTGCGTCAAGAAGTACCACATACTGCAACTTATCAACATGCGATCCGAAGCTGATCTCAGAGTAGTCCTCTTGTTCATTCGAATAAGAATCCTTAAAAATTGTCGCCAAATGCTCTAATGCCAATACGTCGATTCGAACGCTCTTTGCAACCCGAGCTACCCACAGGCAGCTCTCTCGAATCTCCCGAAAAATTGTCATCGTGGTGATACCATGAGAATCTGCCTCGGTAACAATCGAAAACTTACGGGTGTCTTTCCACAAGATTCACCATCAAGCTCCACAAACATTTCCGTTTCAGACTTGCAGGAAATTCGGTGACTCTTACTGCTGTAAACTTCTTCATCATGAACATATTTACCAGTGTAGAAAGTTGGGAATTTCCGAAATAATTGCAATTTTGACCAATTCGGAACTACCGCCACTTGCAAGAATCCATCGGTTACACCTGCCTTGGGTGCAACTTTGATCCCCCCACCACAATAAGGACCGTTCGCGACCGAAATAAAAAGTGATGGCCCATGGAACCTCAATACGTCATCAAGGTGCACGGTTACTACAAAAGCCTTAGCAGAAATCAGTCCTTCTAGCAGACCACGAAGGTAGATCGCCTTTCCACGAAACAGGGTCCCTCTACAATGCTCCTTTGCCAAATTAATAGACGCAGCAATTTCAGCACTAATCCCTAGGCTTCCTGAATTCAAGAAATATCTTAGACGAGGTAAACCATGAACGTTAAATTCAGCACATCCCGCGTCCACCCAATTCGAAGTTCCCTTAGAAAGCAAGGAAATAGCGCCGCCTATATCTTGGGGGAGTCCGAAATTTCGGACTGTATCGTTACCTGTCCCCATAGGTAAAATCGCAAGGCTAGTCTTGAGGTTTCTCTTTGACATTAAAATTCCATGAGCTACTTGACTCGAAGTACCGTCCCCACCTACGGAAACAATTGTCGAAAAGCCTGACCGTGCTGCCTCCAAGGCTAGTGCTGAAGGCTCTTCTCCATTTCTTGAGATGTGAAATTCATTGCAAAGACCTTCTCGGGTTAGACGGTCTCTTAAGTTTGAAAGACGACTCTCAGTTCTTCCTGAGTTTGAAGCTGGGTTGGCGATTACAAAGAAATTTTTCTTCATCTGGTGACCGGTATGTTCAAGGTCTCTAAAACCCTTTGACGGCTTCCGTCATCTATTTGACGCTAATCACTATCCAGTCTGCACAAGGAACCAACAACTATTCCGATGCCATATTCCTTAGAACGGTATGAAGAATACCTCCGTTGCGGAAGTATTCGACTTCAACCGGAGTATCTATTCGACAAATTGTTTCGAATCGGCTTACTTTACCCGTCTCCGGATGAGTTGCTGAAACTTCAATAGTCTGACGTGGTTTCAGATCATCGCTAAGGGGGATTTCAAAGTACTCTGTTCCCTCTAGGCCGAGTTCCTCATGGCCTTCTGACTCAGAAAAACATAAGGGAAGCACTCCCATGCCGACTAGATTTGAGCGATGAATCCGCTCAAAGCTCTTCGCGATGACTGCACGTACATTGAGTAAAAAAGTACCTTTAGCGGCCCAGTCTCTACTTGATCCCATACCGTAGTCGGCACCGGCCAAAACGACCAAGGGGGTGTCGGTCGTCTTATAGTTCTCGACTGCATCACAAATATATCTCACGGGATAGCCGGCAATTCCTAGCCCAGCCGTATTATTCGGGAGAGGAGTAGCATTCTTGGGAGCATCACATCCAGAGAAATCTGTTGTAAACCCTCCTTCCGTTCCGGGCGCAAGTTGATTCTTAACTCGAATATTTCCGAAGGTGGCACGCGTCATAATTTGATCGTTGCCCCGTCTTGAGCCGAGACTGTTGTACAAAGTCGCTGGAACATCCCGTTCATCCAAATATCTCGCAGCTGGAGTACCAGCCGCAATAGTGCCCGCCGGGCTAATATGATCCGTCGTAACTGAGTCACCGAATTTACAAAGAACGCGTGCACCCGAAATACTGGAGATTGGATCTACATGAGAAGACAGGCCAACAAAAAACGGTGGTTCTTGGACGTATGTTGATTCATCATCCCATTCGTAAATTTCTCCTGAAGGAGCCGACACTTCCTGCCATTCACGAGAGCCCGTGAAAACCGAATCGTATTGAGAAGTAAATTGTCGACTATCGAGTGTAGTCGCAACCAATTCTTCGACTTCAGCTTGCGAGGGCCATATGTCGCGCAAATAAACATCATCGCCAGTTTCGGTCTTAGATATGGGATCCTTCTGCAAATCAATGTTGACTGTACCAGCGATAGCGTATGCAACAACCAAGGGTGGAGATGCGAGATAATTCGCACGAATATCTGGTCCAATCCGTCCTTCGAAGTTTCGATTTCCTGACAAAACTGAACACACTACCAATTCATTTTCGGCGATCGCTTGAGAAATCGGTGTGGGTAGGGGGCCAGAGTTGCCGATACACGTTGTGCACCCATAGCCGACAACATAAAACCCAATGGCATTCAAGTCTGAGAGAAGGTCCGCATCTTTGTAGTACTCGGTTACGACCTTAGATCCCGGAGCTAACGAAGTTTTTACCCACGGCTTTCTTGTTAAACCTAACTGGTTCGCCTTTCTGGCCACAAGACCGGCTGCCATCATAACCTCGGGATTTGAAGTATTTGTACACGAAGTAATAGCTGCAATACAAACTGCTCCGTCCTTCAAATCAAATCGCTCGTTTTCTAACTTTACCGGTACTCCTCCATTTTCAGATCCGGAACGTTGCCTTTGAGCCTGCTCTGATTTGCTAAACGTTTCCTCCAAATCATCGTGCCAACTCTTCTGCATTTGGCTTAGGCTTATCCTGTCCTGCGGCCTCTTGGGGCCCGAAAGAGAGGGCTCTACATCTGACAGATCCAATTCAAGATCGGCACTATAAATAATTGTGTCAGAATCTTCTCTCCAGAACCCATTTTCCTTACAGTAGGTTTCAACTGTGCCTATAAGCTCTTGAGGTCTGCCCGACAGAGTCATATATTTCACAGTCTGTTCGTCTACAGGAAAAAAACCCATGGTGGCGCCGTATTCGGGCGCCATGTTTGCGATAGTAGCTCGGTTAGCGAGCGGCATCTTCGCCAACCCTGGACCATGAAATTCCACGAACTTTCCTACGACACCGTACTCTCGAAGCATTTCAGTCACGTAAAGGACCAGATCCGTAGCCGTTACTCCTTCACACAATTCGCCGTTTAGCTTCACTCCAATAACTTCAGGGATGAGCATGTAAATCGGTTGACCTAGCATAACTGCCTCGGCCTCGATTCCTCCAACTCCCCAGCCCAGGACCCCCAGTCCATTTATCATTGTTGTGTGCGAATCCGTGCCTACTAAAGAATCGGGATAGAGCACGTCGTGCTCCTCCCAAACCACCTTTGCCAAGTACTCCAAGTTAACTTGGTGAACAATTCCCGTAGAGGGTGGTACAACTCGAAAATTATCAAAGGCTTGCTGCCCCCACTTTAAAAATCGATAGCGCTCACCATTCCTCTGAAATTCTTTTTCCGTATTAATTTGCGACGCCCGTGAGTGGGCGAACTCATCTACCTGCACGGAATGATCAATCACTAAGTCGCAGGGAACCAAGGGATTTACCTTCTGCGCTGCTCCCGGGTTTCCCGTCATCCTCACCATGGCAGAACGCATTGCCGCCAGATCTACAACTGCAGGAACACCCGTGAAGTCCTGGAGGACAACTCTTCCGGGTTTGAAAGGAATTTCCCTTTCTCCTACTTCCTTCGCGTCGTAGCTGGCAAGCGCTCTAATATGATCTTGAGTAACCACATAATCGTCAAAGTGGCGAATAACCGCCTCGAGCAAGACCCTAATTGAATAGGGGAGGTGGTCAAACTTACCCGCAACTCCAAGATCGCAAATACGCTTGGTACCCAAAGGCGTATTAATTTCCCTTTTGGCTTCGGTCAAATCTATCTCGCTCATGCCTATACTCCGTTCCTTAGCCCCAGACTCTATTTTAAGTCCAGGCAGGCAGCGGATCGTAGCGATTTTCCAGTAGGATGTGGCAATGAGCACCGTAAAAGACTTTCCCAGATCCTTACGAATGAAAGCCAGTGATGGCTTGAGCCTCCATCTAATGGAGTGGAGCAGCGAAGGCACACCTATGCTTTTGATTCATGGCTTTGGTAATGACTGCCACGTTTGGGATGAATTTGCTCCTCTAATGGCGCCCTACTACCGCACAATTGCCATAGACCTCCGAGGACATGGCGATTCCGATCGCGACCCAAACCAGCGTTATGACTACCCCTTTCATGTCAGGGACTTAGACAAACTTACGAAATCCCTGTCCATAGATCGCGTAGTCCTTGTCGCCCATTCCTTCGGCGGCCGGGCTGCAATGTTATTTGGTGCAACCTATCCCGAAAAGATGGCGGGGCTTATCCTAGTAGATACAGGGCCCGAATTTGACCAGCGTGGTACGGGCAGAATACGAAATGATACGGAAAAGAGACGCGGGCAAACTTTCACCTCTAAGGAGGCCTATGCAGAGCTGATCAGCCGCAACTACCCTAACGCAAGTCCGTCATCACGAAGACGTCTGGTCGAATATGGCTTGACTCTCAGATCTGATGGTCTGTTCGAACAGAAAACAGACCCGAAGTTCCATCTTTCCCGTCAAAAAATGACAGTGGAGTTGCAAGAAGAGCACTCCAAGAAAACGACCAAGGAGATGTGGGCTGCTTTGGGAAGAATTCCATGCCCGACACTAGTGGTGAGAGGTGCAGCATCAGACGTCATGAGCCCCGAAATCGCCGATAAAATGGTGGACACCCTGCCTCATGGGGAGCTCGCCGTTGTGGCCCAAGCCAGTCATTCAGTAATGCTTGACAATTCAGATGGTTTTTCAAAGGCGCTTCAGCAATTTGTACTTGGTGAAAACTGATTACCCAAGGGCGTTTCGTCCTACCAAATCATCCACGAATTGTTTTGCGGTCCTCCCTGATCGACTCGATCTATCGAGGGCCCATTTCAGGGCCTCCTGGCGAAGCTTTTCGGGATTTAAATCAAGTTGGACCTTGTCGACATAATGTCGCACGATAGACAAGTAGATCTCCTGATTAAATGAATAGAAGCCTAAAGCCAATCCAAACCGATCCGAAAGGGCAAGCTTTTCCTCGAGCGCCTCTCCAGGATGCAGATCACCATCCTCATCGACGTGTACCGCAAGGTTTTCGGATTTTCGTTGTGGAATTAGATGACGACGATTAGATGTTGCGATAATGCAAACATTGGAGGGAGGGGCCTCCAAGCTACCTTCCAAGGCAGCCTTTAATTCTCGATAGCCAGATTCGCCTTCGTCAAATGACAAGTCATCGCAAAAAAGGATGAAATTAAAAGGTACCTCGCGAATTTCTATAAGAACATTCGCAACATTCGCGAGGTCGACCTTATGGACCTCGATGACTCTAAGATCCCGATCGGCATATCGGCTTAATAACCCTCTCACAGCCGAAGACTTTCCCGTTCCTCTCTCGCCATAAAGAAGGACGTGGTTGAAAGGCAAACCGCGCAGAAACTGCTCCGTATTGGCTACGAGTCTCTGAACGGCTTTTTCGACTCCGACTAGATCTGCAAGATCAAAAGCAAGCGGTTGGGTGATCGGAATTAAGCGACCGCCGCCGCCCTGAGGTTCCCAGCGAAAAGCATGGTTTCGCTCGAAGTCCTCTTGCGTGAGCTCAGAGGTCACGTTTCTTTCTAGCCAAAGGAGACAAAGATCAAAAAGTCGGTTTATTCGAGAAAAGCAGTTCATAAAAGACCATTGTAGACTCAACTTGAAAGAAAGCCGAACCATCAGGGAACGACTCATCATATGACCGAAAGTAAGCCTCCAAGTTTGACAAATTCCGGCCTCTGCCATAACTGCAAACACCTGCGCTTACAAGAGAATCGACGAGGCAGCCACTTTATCCGCTGTGGTTTGGCGGAAAAAGATCCACGCTATCCCCGATATCCTCAATTACCCGTGAAGCGATGTAAGGGTCACAAACGCGAAATCGGAATTCCTTAAGGATTAGGCCCCATACTGGTACCTGAGGTCGCGCCAATCATCGCCAAGAAGTTTTGGACCATCCTGTACGTCAGGCCCCAAACAACATGTCTATCCGAAGGACTTACCTTAATCCCGGGATAAGACTCAGAGTCCCGATACGCATAGTCTATCTGTCTAGATGGTTCCCAGAGAAACTCGACAGGAACCCACAGCGCTTCTGCAACTTCCTCCGAGATAACTAGTTCCTCTGGTTCTGGGTGGAAAAATGCAAAAGAACTTATAACTAGACCCACCTTTTTCCCATCCCGGAATCCCTCGAGATCGACAAGCGGACCAAGAAATTCTGCCTTGGCCAAGTCTAGACCGACCTCCTCTCTCGTCTCTCGCTCCGCCGCATCTCGGGTATTGGAATCGATAGAATCCCGACGACCTCCAGGGAAGGCCATATGTCCGGACCAGGGGTCATCCGGGTGCTCCGCTCGCTCGATAAACAAAACTTCGGTATTACCCGCAGTTTCTCGAAAAACGAGAGCTACTGCGGCCTCGCTTCGTCCTTCTCTGCTTAGAACGTTCGGTTTATGGGCTCGAAAAGCATCTCGAATTTCGGGAAGATGAGTCACGGTAAGAAGCATAGCGAGATCTGGGTCTTGGGCTGCGTTGCTAGTACCACACGCGCTAGATTTTGGCCTGTGACCGAAATAACTTCTACGTCCAAGAAATCCAGTGAAATCCTGAAACTCGCCCGATCCCACCGTAAGAATGCGATAGCGGAACTAGTTACGCTTCCTTTGGAAAATGCCATCGCTTTGATTTGCGAGACAAAAATGTCTCGTCGAGGCGAATTATTGGCTCTTTTCCCAGATCTCAGCAAAATCATCCCTGCCCTGCCTGACGCAGAGCTCTGTTACACCCTCAAAGCGGTCGGCCTTGGAGACGCTGGTTGGATCGTCTCAAACGCAACAAGCGACCAAATAAAGTCCTGTGTCGACCTAGACGCCTGGCATGACCATGAACCGGACACTTCAGTTTTCGGCCACTGGGTAAGCGCACTCTCCGACTGCGATGACAACGCGTTAGCGGAAATTCTCCGAGAGCTCGATCCTGAGGTGGTCTGTCTCTGGTTAAGAAGTCGCATTAGCGTAGTCCTAAAGCAGGACGACTCCGATTTCGAACCACCAGAGAGATCTCAGACCCTAGATGGTCAATTTTACTTTGTTGCGAATGCAGAAAAGGACGACCTACAAGAACTCCTAGAGGTAGTCCGTATACTTTTTCAAAAGGATTACTGGACTTACTTTCGATTAATGCAGGCAGTTGTCTGGGAAGTCGATACAGAAAACCAAGAATGGGCGCTGCGGTGGCGTAATGGCAGATTACAGGACATGGGGTTCCCCGAATTCGAAGAAGCCTTGGGCATATACGCTCCAATTAAAAAAAATTCACGAGATTTTTTACCCGAAGATCGTGAACCCCTAACAAACGAATGGGAATTACCCGTATGGCTTCCTTCTCTGACTACCTCACAGGAAGAGGACCAGAACTTACTCCGAGTAATCAATGAACTTCCGGACAACCGGCGTCAAGAAGGCCTATTGCGACTTGTCTCCCTCGCTAACCACGTGGCAATTGCCGACAAACTATCACTTGGAGATTCTGAAACACTTCCTAAGGCTATGAAAAAGGCAATCGACGTGGCAGGAAAAGGCCTTGATTATCTGAGTCGCCTTCATAGCATCAGTCAGAGTGACATAATTGCGCGAGCTGGACTTGTCCATCTGTTCCGCATCGGAAACGCACTTAGTACCAATGTAGATCAAGTCCGAGACGAACCTACAGATCGCGAACTATAACGTTCAAAGAAACAGCACGTACTAACACCCCATGTAGATGAACCTTAGAGATCCACTGCCTTCAGTGTCTTTCGTTTGTTCCCAACCGCTCTTTGCTCCGCCGCCTTGATAGCTTCACGAACAAAAGCGTCGAGAGCCTCGTAAAATTCCGAACCGACATTGCATTTTTTTACCGCGTTCTTAACTCGAGCCTTGGAAATTATGAGTTCTGCTGGTTTCGTGGACTTATTTCGAGCTGCCATTTTCTTACCTCTTTTTGACCTAGGCAAGCAATTTGAAGCCAGCTCTACGGTCTTTGCTTGGAGTTTTAATTCTGACCCTTAGGACGCCGGATGTTAGGAATTCAAGTCAGCTAGTCAACAAAAATTTTTGAACTCAATCTACGGAACCTTATTAAGTTCAAATGATTTAATTAAGTGAGCAACTGAAAACCTTGTTAGCAAATTCAAAAAAACCACTCGCCTATCAGAAGAAGCGCTAGATTGGCAAAGTGCCCAATATCGATCTTCGAAGTGACACGCTAACGCGCCCCACCCCAGAAATGAGGAAGGTCATGTCCGACTCCCCAGTCGGCGACGATGTTTTCGGTGAAGATCCATCCGTTAACTACCTGCAGGACGCATTTTCTGAACTTTTGGGCAAAGAGTATGGACTTTTCTTCCCATCCGGGACTATGGCTAATCAAGTCTCGCTCCAAACCCTCACCCGTCCAGGGGATACCGTCATTGCAAGCCAAGGAGCCCACATTCTTCGTTACGAGTCTGGCTCAGCCGCAGGATTGGCAGGAATACATATTGAAACTATCGGCGAAAAATCAGCTTTCAGTTTGGAAGAACTGGAGGCCGCGATCCCTCCAAGAGACCCTCATCGATCACCAGTGAGTCTGGTAGCCCTGGAGAACACCCACAACTACGCGGGTGGCAAAATCGTAGGTCTAGAGACAATTAAGGAAATCTCAAATATGACGAGGAAAATGGAAATCGGCCTCCACCTAGATGGTGCTCGACTATGGAACGCGTCCATCGCTACTGGCATTCCTCTCGCCGCGTGGGCTGAACCTTTTGACACTGTTTCCTGCTGCTTATCGAAAGGACTAGGTGCTCCAGTAGGTTCTCTAGTTGCTACCACCAAAGAAATCGGCCTAACTCTTCATCGCTTCAGGAAGCGAATGGGAGGAGGCATGCGCCAGGCTGGAGTATTAGCCTCAGCCGGGTTTTACGCCATGACACATCATTTTGACCGTTTGACGGAAGACCACAGCAACGCAAAGATATTGGCAAAAAAACTGGAAGAAAAAGGATTCCAAGTTGAAGGAGAGCCCGACACAAATATCGTCATGTTTCGGTGTGATGGTGGCACCAGATTTCTCCAAGCAGCCAGAGAACTTGGGGTACTGCTAATCGCATTTGAAGAGTTTCGCTTTCGCGCAGTAACCCATCTACAAATCAGCACCTCTGATATCGAAAAAGCTGCACTACTCCTCGAAGAGGCTCGCGAAAAAAACTGAGCTAAAGCACGGATTCTGCCAAAACTCTGAGCGCAGATTTGTTATTTGCTGTGATCAGTAACTCCGAGATACCCTTTACCCGCCAACGATCAATCTGATCTCTAATTCTGTCAGATGAACCGACCAGTGCAACTTCGTCGACCAGTGAATCGGGAACCTTTTTCGCAGCCCCGATTTTATCACCAGCTAAATAAAGATCCTGAATCTCGTCCGCCTCCGCGTCGTACCCCATTCTTCTCGCATAGTCGTTATAAAAGTTCTTCCCACGTGCCCCCATACCTCCAATATATAGAGACAGCATTCCCTTGATTGGCGTCCTGCAATTTTCTAAATCGTCTCCCAAAATACAAGTAACGAAGGGAGCCACCCGAAAACTTTCCCTGGCCTTACCGTCAGATCGGAGAGCGAACCCCTCATCGATGTACGGGTCAATAAGGTTCATCTTTTGAGGATCCATCCAAACCGGCAAAAGACCGTCAGCCACCTCCCCGCTACACAAGATGCCCTTGGGGCCTATCGATGCCGTAAAAATCGGTATATCTGCGCGACCGCGAAGGATACTCTTTAGTGGTTTTCCCAACCCAGTGGAGCCTTCGCCTAGGAAAGGAATTTCGTAGTGAAACCCGCGATGCTCAAGAGGGCCTTCTCTACTCAAAATATTGCGAGCTATTTGGATATACTCTTTTGTTCGAGTTAGCGGCCTTCCATAAGGAACACCATGCCATCCCTCCACTACTTGAGGGCCACTTGGACCAAGACCTAAAATAAATCGTCCATTGGAAAGCCCATCTATAGTCATCGCTGTCATCGCTGTCATCGCCGGCGTCCGAGCAGGCATTTGAAAAATTGCCGTCCCCAGTTTGATCCGCTCGGTAATTGCTGCGATGTAGGCAAGCGGCGTGGCAGCATCCGACCCGTATGCCTCAGCCGTCCAAACGGAGTCATAACCAAGACGCTCCGCCTCCAAGACCATGTCCGTATTAATGGACATTTGTCCACCAGAATAACCAACCATCATACCGAGCTTCATAAAATGACCTTCCTCAAAACTGGGTTAAGCGTGGACGGGTGTATAGCGCAGGAGAACGCGACTACCTTCCTTGTGAGCTTTCTTCATCCTGTCTTCCCAACGCTGCCAGCCTTTAGGGTATTTCCGAGCAAGTTCTTTGAAAAGTTGACTTAAATTCTTTTCGTCGTCTGAAATCGAAACTTTTGCTTCAAATTTTGGACCGGCGGTAAAAGAAGTATTCTTGCCTAGTACACCCTTCCAGCGACCATAGTCTCCTACCCACAACCTGGCAGAGTTGAGTCCGGATTGGACGCTTCTCACCTTCCAGGTTTTCGTTTCACAAGTCATAAAGACTGACCCTTCGTACCATCCGTACCAAACTTCGCCGTGACAGCGACTTTCTTCGCCATCAGAACGCAAGGGACTGACGTAGACATAGGGGCTGTCTTCCAAGGCGGTCAGAACAGCTCGATCAAGATGTGTCCCCATCCCGCCGTGATGGGCCGTCCAAGCTTTCGTGGCGATATAGGGTGCGACAAGAGTCCCTGCAGTAAAAAATAGAACTTGGCGCCGCGATAAAAGCACCGTAGGGCTCTCTAACTTTCTTTTAGATTCCTGAACCTTCGCTCTCTTCTCCGACATGAAGACCACACTCCCGTGTTTCTGGGTTTTCCCACCACCACCTCCCCGAGCGTGGATCTTCGCCTTCAGGAACTACTCGAGTGCAGGGGTCGCATCCAACGCTTGGATAAGACTCCCCGTGCAAGCGGTTGGTGGGTACCTTGTGAACACGAGCGTAGGCCCAAACATCATCCGAAGTCCAGTCTGCTAGGGGATTGATCTTTAAAATTCCACCCTTTTCTCCATCCACCTCGACTTTAGGCGTTTCACTTCTCGTGACGTTCTGCGACCTGCGTAGCCCGGTGACGTAGGCATCCAGGCCCCGCAAATACTCCTTGTTGGGTGCGACCTTCCTTACCCTGCAGCAGAGTTGTCGTTTTTCCAAGGATTCATAAAAGAGGTTAGGTCCGTGCGTCTGAACCATCTCCTGAACGGAGCAACTCGAGGGAAGAATAATCTCTACTTTCTTTTGGTACTTATCTCTTACTCGTTCGATCAAGTCGTAGGTCGCCTGAGGAAGCCGACCCGTATCAAGCACATACACTCTGCTCGAAGGTTCAATAGAATGCAACATATCTAACAAAACCAAACCCTCGGGGTTTCCAAATGAACAAGACAGGCTCAACTTGGGATGAAAATTATCTACTGACCAAGTAAGAATATCGACTGCAGTCATCGATTCAAAATCGCGATCAATCACTTTATCTAAATGGCTGTTTTTAGTTCGTATTTTTGATTCTTGCGTTCCAAATTGCTTCACAATCAAATGCCCCATTTATCCATAATTCCAGACAAAGGGTAGCTCAACACTCGATATGTTCTAATTAATTACTATTTTAGTATTTAATTTAAAGGACGGAGGCCAACTTTTCTTCCATGGTCACAAGCTTGTCTCTACGCTCGTCGACTTTGATTACTGTAGAGACTCGCTCTGCTCCACCATCAAACATTGCCTCCTGCATGTTTCTGATAACGTCAAAGACTTCATGCATGTCTCCCTCAAGAGTTGTAAACATAGGACCGACCTCAAATCGAACCCTTTTCTGCTCCCTTAAAACGTCAATGGCTTTAGATACGTACCTGCCGACGCTAACCCCCTCTCCCACTGGTGAGAGGCTAATCGCTACAATGGCCATAGTTGAACTCCTGATAAAGGTTGCAAAACTGAACATTCCGGAAGGGAGTCGAGGAGATCCTTCACTCCCTTTTTAAGTTTAGGGTGGATCCACTGAGGTTCAATTTCGAGTAGTGGCACTAAGACGAAATCCCGTTGATGCATGCGTGGATGAGGAAGAGTCAGATTCCTCGACTCGAGGCAGGAAAATTCCCACGAGAGCAAATCCAGATCAAGAACCCTCGGTTCATTGCGGGTAGTACTCCTTACTCGTCCTGCCAAACTCTCGATGTGATGCAACTTCGATAATAGTACCTGGGGATCAAGAGTAACCTCTAAATGCAATGCTGCGTTTAGATAAAAAGACTGACCTGGTGGGCCGAGAGGAGGGGTCTCGTAAACGGAAGAAGCTCTAATTATTGATATACCTACCTCGTCCTGGAGAGAGGCAACGGCAAAACGGAGCATCTCGAGGCGATCTCCGAGGTTGGAGCCCAAAGCAACCCAAGCATTTTTTGTCTTCGATCCTGTCATAGGCACCTAATACCAATCAGTCTAATCGCTACAATAGAAATATGTCGGCCCAAAATAGCCTTCCTCCCTCTATCAAGACTGAGATCCCTGGGCCAGGAAGCCAACGGCTCTCAAAACGCCTATCTAAGGTGGAAACGCACGATGTCACTTGCTTAAACCCGCCTCCTATCTTTTGGCAAAAAAGCTCGGGGGCAAATATTTGGGATGTTGATGGCAATCGCTTCATCGACCTTTCAGCCGCATTTGGTGTCGCAAACGTAGGCCACAGCCATCCTGATGTCGTTGCAGCAGCAGAACGCGAGTCCCGGGAACTCCTCCATGGAATGGGAGACGTTTACCCAAGCGAAAGTAAGGTGGCTCTTTTAGAAAAGCTTACATCTCACTTTCCTCAAGGGGAAAAATCCCGAACGACTCTCTCTTCCTCAGGCTCAGACGCGGTCGAGACCGCAATCAAAACCTCCATACTCAAAACTGGACGCAGTTCTATTTTGGCATTCGAAGGCGCCTACCACGGCCTTTCATTGGGCACACTACCAGTGACACACAATATAAAATTTCGAAAGCCCTTTGAGTCTAGGCTTCCCCGTTCGACTCATTTCGCTCGATTTGACGATATCAATCATGTCGAAGCCACGATGGCCGCAATGAACGAAAAGCCTGCTGCAATTCTCGTAGAACCTGTCCAAGGAAGAGGAGGGGAGAACGTTCCTCAACCAGGCTTTCTCCCTTTTCTCCGCGATCTCTGCGACAAGCACGAGGTCCTTCTCATCGCAGATGAAATCTATACTGGTTTCGGCCGAACCGGAACCTTTTTCGCTTGTAACCGAGAAGAAGTCGTGCCTGACCTACTTTGTCTAGGAAAAGGTATGTCGTCAGGAATGCCGATTTCCGCCTGCATCGGCAGAGAAAGCGTTATGAATTCTTGGCCAAAATCAAAAGGCGAAGCACTGCACACGCAAACATTCCTTGGCCATCCTCCCGGTTGTTCCGCAGCACTTGCAAGTATTGAAATCATTGAGAAAATGAATCTGCCCTTAAGAGCCAAAGAACTTGGCAACAAGGCACTCGATTTCCTATGCGAACGATTAACAGAAAACAGCAAGGTATCGGAAGTTCGCGGACTAGGTCTAATGATAGGAATTGAGTGCACAAATTCATCGACAGCCCAGGCTACCGTGCAGGAATGTCTCAGACGAGGGATTATTCTCTTGCCATCAGGCGAAAAAGGAACGGTACTTTCGATTACTCCTCCACTTAACATTTCTTCAGAGATCCTCTCTTTTGCGCTAACAACTATCGTCGAATCTCTCGAGGACCAGCAATGATCAATCGCAAAGAGATCGATCGGAAAGTTTTGCAATGGATGTCTGAACCTTGGGAGGAAGACTCCGAACGTTTCAATGACCTAGCTTTAAAAATATTCCGACATCAGATTACCCACTGCGCGCCCTATAAATCTTTTTGTCAAAGTCGTGGCATATCTTCTGAAATAGATACTTGGAGAGATATCCCCGTTGTTCCTACGACAGCATTTAAGGAGTTCTCTCTTCGCGCTTTTCCAGAGAATTATATTTGCAAGACTTTCCGAACCAGTGGAACGACCCAGAGTACTAAAGGCGAATTGCATCTCGATACTCTGCAGCTGTACGAAAAATCTCTTAGGTCGAGTTTCGAACGTGGTCTTCTTCCCGATGTAGAAGGTTCGGCATCAATATTTCTTCTCGCACCTTCAACAGAAGAGGTCCCAGATTCATCTCTTTCGCACATGTTTTCCGTAATGCTCAGAGAACGTGGTCTTCCCAATAGTCGTTGGCTTATTAAGGAAGGCGAACTTATGCGTGATAGTTGTCTTGAGGCATTAAATGAAGCGCAGAACTGTAGTCATCCCGTTTTGTTTGCTGGTGCAGCATTTGCCTGGGTTCACCTTCTTGAATTTCTTAGATCATGCTCTATGAATTTTAAACTTTCTGAAAAAGCACGGTGCATGGAAACCGGTGGCTTCAAGGGAAAAGTTCGAGAAGTAAACCGCAGAACACTCTATGCAGAAATTAGTTCACGTTTAGGTATTTCAACAAATATGATCGTCAACCAATACGGAATGACGGAACTTGGTAGCCAATTTTACGATAGTAATATTTTTTCACCGGGACATCCCCGAAAGAAAATGATACCTCCTTGGGTTCGCGTCCAGATAAATGATCCCATTACCGGAACTGAGTGTCGTCTAAACGAGTTGGGAATCATCAGTATTTTTGATCTGGCTAATACGGGAAGTATCTTGGCTATTCAAACTTCTGATATTGGAAAAAGAACTAAAGGTGGATTTGAAGTAATTGGACGCTCGGAATTTTCTGACTCGCGTGGATGCTCAATTGCTATCGACGAGATGCTGGAGAGCCTGTGAGAGGAAACCATAACAGAGAGATTGAGCTCTTTGACTTTCCTTTTGAGGATAATATTGACTTACTCTCTGCCTTCGTTACGGAATGGTCTAAAGGTGATGGGCCGATAAGGAGTACTCTTGAAGCGAATCTTCCCGAGGCAACCGGATTTCATCCTGCGACTGTTAAGAAAGGGCTGGCCGTTGCATGGGATGGATTTGACGGAACCGATCTCTGGGAATGTGTCGAACGCGAGCTCTTAAAGCCGCTTAGGACAT
>CAYOGP010000017.1:0-10534 GCA_964403555.1 uncultured Spirochaetales bacterium
GCTCGAAGAGCTTGTCCAAGTCAAAATATATCCGCCTTCTAACACCGAGTATCCGTCACTGCAGAACTGTCTCATCTGACCAAAAACTTTAATTGTAATTTTCGAGTTTCCTTGATGAGTAAATAAAGGCAGACTTTCTTTATGGACTACTACACATTATTTATTTTGGAGGACATCGGGAAAGGTATATGGCTCGTCTTCTTTCTACTAGTCTTCCTGGTTTTTATCTGGATGTTTTTCAGACGAAATGGGGGTTAGCTTCTTTCTCTTTAGCTTTTTTTGCAGTCTCGTTCTTCTGCCTTGCATTACCGCCCTTGAACGGTCGATGTGATTCTTGCCGAAAAGATCATCCTGGTCCTCTCTACTGGAGGTGCAATAAGAGCTTATGTCGTCATCTTGACCAGTGCTTTTTCTTCCTGCTGCGGGACATCCGATGAAGAAGGGTAGCGTGAATGAAACGAACTTTATCATGCGACGTATTACATCAAGGACTGTAATTGAGATCGGTATTTCATCAGAAACGGAGAGGGAGAGCCTCCGAGAAGCGAAGTCGTAGGGCAACAACTTGGTAGTGGTGATATTGTGTCGTTAGATTTTGAGCTTTATGGAACTTCGGAGTAAGAGCATGTCAAGATCGAGTGCGTCGGGGAATCCCATCTGGAATCATGAGCCTGAGCTACCCTTAGGCTACGCGCCTCTTTTTGCATGGCCACCGAGACTCTTGGTCCTGATCGGTTGGTACGCCAGGTCGTGGCTCTCCATTTCGACGCCTCCGTTCCTCGCACTGCTCGCGGTTTTTCTCTGGTATGTACCGCAGAAGCCTCTCTCTACGTATCAGGGTTTCGAGCTTAGCTGGTTACTTGAGACGCACATTCGTAACCTGGGCCTCATGATAATGGTCGCTGGAGGACTGCATGGTTATTTTTATACGTTCAGAAAGCAAGGTGCTGAACTTAAATTCGATCCCAGGCAGTTCGAGACCGACCACAAGGGGTTCACTTTCAGCAATCAAGTCATCGATAATATCTTTTGGACGATCGTGAGCGGTGTTACTTTTTGGACTGCTTGGGAAGCAGTGATGATGTGGGCCTATGCCAATGGTCAAATTCCGATGCTTACTTGGAGCGACAATTCCATCTGGTTCGTTTTGCTGTTTCCACTTCTTGTCATTTGGCATGAGCTGCACTTCTACTTCATTCATCGAGCATTGCACTGGCCACCTTTGTATCGCGTAGCACATGCCGTTCACCATAGGAACTTGAATACTGGACCCTGGTCGGGAATCTCAATGCACCCGTTGGAGCACGCAGTCTATTTCACCTCACTGCTTATTCATGTAGTACTGCCAAGCCACCCCATCCACCTGCTGTTCCATCTTTACTGGATCGCTCTAGCCCCGGCGGTGTCGCACAGTGGCTATGCAGGGATATTGATCGGTGGGAAGAACCGATTCGTTACCGGATCGTTTTTTCACCAGCTTCATCATCGGTTTTTTGATTGCAACTACGCTACGTCAAATGTACCCGTTGACGCATTGGTGGGCTCTTTTCACGATGGAACCCGGGAGGGCGACGCTCTTATTCGCGAAAGAAGAAAGCTTAGGCGATCGAGTTAACCCCGCGGTCTGATCATGTTGTTTTCGGGATACCCGGCGTAACCGTGGCACGTAGGGCAATTCTGTCCATCTAGATCAGGATTCCAGCGATGCAGCCGGTCATCAGTGTAGAGAGAGTACCCGAAAGAACACACCGAAGACCTAAGTTTGCTACTTCGGCCCTCCGTTGCGGGGCCATTCCTCCTATACCACCTATCAAAATCGCAAGAGATCCGAAGTTTGCGAATCCACACAATGCATAGGCGCTGATGATTTGCGATCTTTCAGTAAGCCCACCGCTACTGATCAGCCCCGAAAGTTGTTCGAAAGCAAGGAACTCATTTAAAACCGTCTTTACGCCGAGGAGTGCTCCCACAGTCTGAGCCTCAGTCCACGGAATACCAAGTAGCCACGCAACGGGAGCGAACGCCCATCCGAAAATTCTCTCTAAAGAAAGATCAGAAATGCCCAAGGCCGTTCCTAGAAAATTAATACCATCATTTAGAAGGGCAACTAAGGCAACAAATACTATAAGCAAAGTACCTACACAAGCTGCTAGGCGCATTGCCCCTAATGCTCCTTGAGATGCTGCATCGATAAGGTTGACGCTATCAGGTCTAGCTAATTTTATCTCGCTGCCCGCTGTTCCGTCATTCCAGTTCTCAGGAACCATTACCTTTGATATAACAATTCCTGCAGGCGCGGATATCAAACTTGCAACTATAAGGTGTCCTGCAAACGACTGTCCGCCTAACAACCCCGAATATGCTACGAGTACCGACCCAGCTACGGTAGACATTCCAGTTGTCATTAGGCAAAAGAGTTCCGATCGCGTCATTTTCTCGATATAGGGCCTTACCAGCAAAGGAGCCTCAGTCATGCCAACGAAAATATTCGCTGTTGCAGCTAGGCTCTCCGCTCCCGAAATATTCATTGTTTTTTTCATTAAATACGAAAATGCTTCTACCAGTTTTTGCACAAGTCCGAGGTGATAAAGTATACCGATGATGCTGCCGCTAAATATGATCACAGGGAGCACTCCGAAAGCAATCGAAAAGTTATCCTTTGAGATTTCACCGAAAACAAAATGTACGCCTGACTGAGAATACCCAAGTATCTTCACGACGAATTTGTTCGCTCCAACAAAAATCAATTGACCTAATTCGGTACGCAAGAGAAGACTTCCGAATAAGATCTGTAGACTTAATCCCCAGAGTACAACTCGCCAAGGAAATGCTCTCCTCCTTTCAGAAACTATCCATGCGATACAAAGCATCACAAAGAGGCCCAAAACTGGTATTAAACGTTCCATGATTTCTATTTTACTCGTGAAGAAAATTTTGCGATTAATTGCTTCGTTGTATCTACAGGATTAGGAGAGTTAGCAATTTCCGATATGACGGCAAAACCTTGTGCTCCTCCAGTGCTTAATGTCGAGACGTTGTCGCAATTAATCCCTCCAATAGCAATTACAGGAATAGGAGAAGCCGCCGCCACCGCGTCTTTTAAATATGTTAATCCACGCTCGGTAAAATTTGATAGTTTAGTGCGAGTAGAGAAAATTGGTCCGAATGCAATGTAGTCAACGTTGTCTTTCTTTGCTTTTGTAACTTGCTCAATGTTATGAGTAGACCTTCCGATTAGTAGTCGCTCACGAATATTGACCGGGATCATTGTAGGAGAAATATCTTCCTGCCCTAAATGAACACCATCAGCTTCACTTGCCAGAGCAATATCAAAGCGATCGTTTACAAAAAATAATCTATCGTTAGAACGGGTCAAGTTACGGAGTTCTTTCGACCATTTAAGGACATCGATATCTGTGGATAATTTTGTTCGTAACTGAAGTACGTTGGCTCCACCCCTAAGCGCGTTTTTTGCCTGGTCCATAAGCGTGTTTCTCCAATCTCCATCATCTACAAGGACATGTAGGCCGCACATTTCGTTGCGGTTGTCAGGTAGAGAAGAATGTTTGAAGGGGTGTTTCAATTCAAGTTTAAGGATCGATGTCTATGTTTAGATCAACAATCTTTTTCCTCAATGTGTTGCGATTAATACCAAGAATAGACGCAGCTTTTATTTGATTACCTTGAGTGTGGAGCAAGACCCGCGCTAGTAGAGGACGTTCTACTTTTTCTACTAGATTCCTGTAGAGTTCCTTTTTCCCCAAGTCGAGTGAACTATCAGTCTCGCGTGCGACGATTTCTTCAAGTGAGGAAGTGTTTTCGAAAACGTGATCAGTTTCCAGAAATTTGAAATCGTTTGGAGTAAGAACTTCTGAAGCGCTCAATACGACTCCACGCTTGACAGCATTTTCAAGTTCTCGAACATTGCCCGGCCAGTGATAACGTTTTAAAAATTCGACGCAATCATCTGAAAGACGGCCGACCCCGCTTCCAATCTTAGCTCCGTAACGGTTCATAAAGTAGTTGGCTAACACTTCGATATCTTCATTCCGGTCGCGAAGGGGAGGAATGTCGATTGGTATTACTCGTAACCGGTATAGTAGATCTTCCCTAAACGCTCCTTCCGAAACGGCGTTGTCGAGATCCCGATGTGTAGCAGTGACAATCCTCACGTCGGATTTGATTGGTTTTTCTCCGCCAACAGGCGTAACTTGGCCACTCTGTAAAACTCTAAGAAGTTTGCTTTGCAAGGCGATCGGCATATCTCCTATTTCATCGAGGAACAAGGTCCCTCCGTTCGCCTCCCTGAAACGCCCGAGTCTTCGGTCTACTGCACCAGTAAACGCTCCGCGCTCATGTCCAAACAATTCGCTTTCAAGAAGCTCGTGGGGGATCGCTGCAGCGTTTATTGCTATAAATGGAAGTTCGCATCTAGCACTTGCTGAGTGAATGGCTCGGGCAACAAGTTCCTTACCAGTTCCACTCTCCCCCGTGATTAGTACGGACACATCGCTAGAGGCAACACGCCCGACGGTTTTAAAAACTTCCAAAAGGGCTTTGCTTCGCCCTACCAGTCGCTCGTCAGTATTAACAGTACGAGTTGAAGTGTTCTGTGCGGAGCGCACTTCATCGGCGAGCGCTCTTGCATTCATGATCTCCTTCGCAAGGTTCTGTACCTGATCGAGGCCAAACGGTTTTACCAAGTACTCAAAAGCTCCTCGCTTCATAGCTTCAACTGCATTTTCCATGGTACTTTGTGCGGTCATGATTACGATGGAGGCCGTAGCACCCAAATCTGTAGCCTTTGCAAGTATCTCAAGACCGTTCTGCCCAGGCATCCGTATGTCTAAAAATGCAATATCAAAATCTCTTTCGGTTAGAAACTGTAAGGCTACGTCTCCATTTTCGGCCTCGGTTACATTAAATCCTTGATCCGAAAACGCCTCTTTTAAAAAGGTTCGGATCGAACGTTCGTCGTCAGCAACTAAGATGCGGGCGCTCACGGTGTGTTCCCTTTGTTTCGTTTCATGACGTCCTCAGCGGAAGTGTTACGCTCACTCGAGCACCATCGGGTGATCCGTTACGGATTGAAAAGGTTCCTCCATGTAAGTTCGTCCAATATTCAGATATTGCGAGCCCTAAACCAGTTCCATCGATTCGACTAGTTACAAAAGGAGTGGTTGCCTTTGGCAGGATTTCTTCTGGAAATCCGGGGCCATTGTCCGCAACGGAGATAGAAACCATTTGAAGTGGAGCTTCCCCAGGATTCGCAATTCTATGATCGATCTCAATTTTAGTGATTAAAGTTATCTGCTTCGGTTGTTCTTTACTCAAAACTTGGCAGGCATTTTGAATAAGATTCACGAAAATTTGCGTAAGTCGATCTGGGTCAGCCCAGAACTCTGGTATCGATGGGTCATAGTTCCGGACAAATACGATGTCTGACCCAATAGGATCGAGTTCTGTAAGCCGTAGGACTTTGTCGACGATTTTATGGATATTAATTTTCTGAGGTGATAGTTTTTCTCCAGACCCAAAAACCATTAAGTCGTCTACGAGTCGAGCTATTCTCATCGATTCTTCAACAATTAATTCGGCGAGAGATCGCGATTTTTCTTTTTTTGTCCGAGCCTTAAGAAGTTCAGCAGCGCCTCGTATACCACTAAGAGGATTCTTAATTTCATGTGCCAACCCGGTTGCAATTTTCCCGAATGATTCGTGCTTTTCACGTTCAGTATTTTTCCGGAGCAGAGTCTTTTGTGGGGTTAAGTCGCGCAAGATTACCAGGCAACCTTCCGGCTCGAGATTTTCCCCAATTGGAGAAACTGAGAGTTCAACCTGTATATCGTTGCTGTATCGCCGCCTCATTATAAGATCGCTTTCTACGGTCGGCTGTGATCCTTTGAGAACCCGTTCCACGGCATTTGCAATTTCAGTTCTATCGCCCAGGACGTTCTTTAGTTGAAGCCCCTCGCCTTTCTCGGCGCTAATCTCGAGCATTTGTTGGGCCTCGGCGTTTAGAAATTTCACCTCTTGGTGTCTATCGACGACTATCGCGCCGCCTACGATGGCCTCTAGAATTTTGGCGGAAGAATAAACCATTTGTTCCTACCTGAAGGATTTGGTTGCTTTAGCCGGTCCTTTAAATGCGCCCGTGATACATCTTCGCCTGAATAACCGAAGAGATTTCCGTGCTCAAAGTTCTTAAGAAATTCGAGAGCCCGTTGTTGGCCGATACTCGCTAATTTGCAAGTTTCGCTGTAACACCATTAAGGGAGCCAATTTGTCCTCCAGAGCGTCTTGGGGTTGAATTTGGCTTCGATGTATGGCAAACGCCTAATTTTTAGGCAACTTAGCGCGGACACCCCCAAACGTCGATTCTTTTTAAAAGGACTATTGTCTAGGTTATGCAAACCAATCTTTCCCTTCAGGATGCTCAGTTAGCGGTTTTAGATAGGATCGAGCTCCTGCAAACTGAGATCATTTCAACTCAACTAGCCTATGGCAGGGTTCTGGCTGAAACGATCGTATCGACGAGAACGATACCCCCAGGGGATTGCTCTGCGATGGATGGATATGCAATTCGCTCCAAGGATCTCTTAACCGTAGCCAATGAGAGCCCTATTTCCTTGAAGTTGGTATTTGAAGTGGCTGCCGGGGGCACCCCACCTAGACAGCTGGAGACCGGTGAGGTCGCCCGAATTTTTACTGGTGCTCAGGTTCCACCGGGTGCGGATGCGGTAGTACCCCAGGAAGACGTGAAGCGGACTGGAGAAAAGATTGAATTCACCCGATCGGTTCTCTCCGGTGAGCATGTGAGATTAGCAGGCGAAGATGTAAAAGATGGCGATCAAATTCTGAGCCATGGAAGCATTCTTCGTTCTCCTCAACTGGGACTCTTAGCATCAGTCGGACGTACCTTGGTGCCCGTCGTCCAAAGGCCTTCCGTGGCAATCGTTTCGGGTGGTGACGAGTTGGTAGAGCCCGACCGAGACCTGCGAAAAGGAGGAATTATTGCATCGAATGCGTATACCATTGCGGCCGAATGCGCATCCTTTGACATTAAACCTCGGAATCTTGGCATAGCGGAAGATCGTCCGGAAGATTTGCAGAGATTAATTCGTTCTGGACTAAATTCCGATGTGCTTATAAGTACAGCCGGAGTTTCCGTTGGTGACCATGATAATGTTCGTCCCGTTTTAAAGGAGATGGGCTGCGATCTTCACTTTTGGGGTGTCAGGATGAAACCTGGATTCCCGGTACTTTTTGGATCATTTCCTAATGGACCTATTGTTTTTGGATTGCCTGGGAATCCTGTTTCTTCTCTTGTGACCTTTTTGAAATTGGTTCGTCCGGCTTTAAGAAAGATGTGTGGCTTCAAAAATCTATATTTACCGACTTCCAAAGCGGTTTTACTTGAAAGCATGGAAAAGAAACCTGGCAGGCGTCACTTCATTAGAGTTTTGTTTGAAAAACATAATGGCAGGTTAGGTGTTAGAAGTACTGGTAACCAAAGTTCAGGAGTTCTCCGATCTATGGCAACCGCCGACGGACTTCTCGACTTTCCTGAGGAAGAAAGCCACCTTTCCAGAGGATCAGAAGTATTGGTCCACTTGCTTAAAGAAGATTTCATCCCGTAAGGCCCAAAAACACGACGACCCCCATTGCCGATCTTGCGTTAGGACGGTCTTTAACTACGCTAGCAGACCGAATGAGATTAAGAATTGGAGATTTCTGCAATGGATGACCATGTAGCGGATCATTCGCACGATAGTGCCGGACTCAGAAAATTATATGAGCAAGTTCGGAGGACCACACACAACCTGATTGAACCCCTTAGCTCCGAGGACTGTCTCGTACAGTCTATGCCAGATGCGAGTCCTACAAAGTGGCATCTCGCACACACAACTTGGTTTTTCGAGACCTTTGTTTTGAGGCAGTACGTATCTAATTACCAAGATTACTGTGATAGTTTTCTTTACTTATTTAATTCATATTACAACGGTGTCGGCGAGCAGTACCCAAGGCGAGATAGAGGATTGATATCCCGTCCCTCCTTACAAGAAGTAATCGATTACAGGAGAAGCATTGACGAGTGCGTTTTAGATCAGCTTGATAAGGGGTTACCCCAGGGTGCGTTAGATTTAATAACTCTTGGTATCCATCACGAACAACAGCATCAGGAACTGATTCTGACGGACGTCAAGCACATGTTCTCTCTTAATCCAGGTACTGCCTCTTATTTAAGTAGAGACAACCCTCAAAAAGAAGTTGATGGCCCTTTGTTTTGGGTTCCCTACGAGGGTGGTGTTTTTCGATTCGGTCACGAGGGTAAATCTTTTTGCTTCGATAACGAGTATCCAAATCATGAAGTTCTACTACGCTCTTTCTTGTTGGCCTCGCGCCTAACTACAAACTGGGAGTTCCAGGAATTTATTGAGGACGGCGGATATAACAAGCCGGAGTTATGGCTGTCTGAAGGCTGGGAAATGGCCAGGAACGAAGGATGGACTGCGCCTCTTTATTGGCGAAAGCGCTCGTCAGAGTACATCACCAAAACGCTTTGGGGCACTCACGAAGTAGTTGGTAGTGAACCAGTTGTTCACTTAAGCTTCTACGAAGCGGATGCATTTTCTCGATGGGCGGGGTCGAGATTGGCCACTGAGTATGAATGGGAACACGCCGCTTCCAACCTAAGATCAACTGGAAATTTTCTAGATAGTGGCAATCTGCACCCCAGTTCGCTTATGCCAGACTGCTCCGATAACCCAAAACAGATGTTCGGAGATGTGTGGGAGTGGACAGCTAGTCCGTATGTATCATACCCAGGCTACCGTCCGGCCGAAGGAACAGTTGGAGAATACAACGGTAAATTCATGTGCAATCAGTACGTTTTACGTGGGGGTTCGTGTGTTACTCCCCAGCATCATATACGTCCAACTTATAGGAATTTCTTTCCTGCCCATGCCCGTTGGCAGTTCAGCGGTCTAAGGCTTGCAAAGGATGCCTGAAGTTTTAGAGGTTTATATAACAAACGATAGAGGCTGTCTGAATCGTTCGCTGAATTTCATTTATGGTTGCCGGCTAAGATTTCCAGGAATTGCTCCTGGAAATCTTAGCCTTTTTAGAGTTCAGGCACATGATCGTTCCCGAGTGCCAAGTTTCATTGGAATAGGAACTTCACTTAATGTCGTTTTCGGGTCTTTTCGATAATTTTCGTAGTTCTGAGGTTTGGAATTTGCCGTAGCCTACGTACTTCAATTGGGAAGTCCGTAGGAATATCATTCTCGTAAAGCGCTCTTAAGCTCCAGTCGCCTCCCTTAGTGTAAATGTCGGGACGGAGCTGTCTGATTATCGCCAGTGGAGTTTCTTCACCGAAGAAGGTGACCCAGTCCACGCTTGAAAGACCCGCTAAAAGTTCTGCTCGTTGCCTCTCCGGGACGATTGGTCGTCCTCTTCCCTTGAGCTGTCTGACGACCTTATCTCGATTCACGGCCACGATTAGACGATCTCCCATTGATTGTGCTTGTTCTAAGGAGCGAAGATGCCCGACATGCAGGAGGTCGAAACAGCCACTAGTAAAAACCACGATCTGTCCTTCTTCCTGGGCGAGCGCAATTCTTTTGGCAGCTTCGCGACGTGAAAGGATAGAATCCCTGGCATTCGGCATTTTCTCTTACTCCCCTAGTTTTGGTAGGCATTAACCCACATTTAAGTGAAAGATGGCGGAACCTAGCGGATCTCGGTGCATTTTATCAATTGTTTTCATTGGTCCCTAGCCTCGCGTCTAGAGGCGTTTTTCCAGAAAATTTCCTGGTGCTCCTCGGCCTCTTACCTCTCGATCGAGGCACAGTTGAGCAAATATAAGTAGTCCTAGCAGAAGTCACAGCATCCTCACGGGATGTCCTTTTGTATAGTGGCCCGAGCAACTTTGTCGCAATTGCTTATCAGGAGGCGCTTATTGAAGATCGATTAACTCTTCTGGCCGATGTCGCCGGGATAGTATCCCGCTCGCACGACTTAGACGAGACTTTAGATAACGTTGTGGACCTGGTCTCTCGGAGGCTTGAGGTAGATCTGTGCTCGATTTACCTCTCCGATCTCGATCGACAACGGCTTAATCTCGCAGCGACGAATGGGTTGACCCGCGAATCTGTGGGCAAGGTTTCTTTGGCTTTTGGAGAAGGTCTTGTTGGGCTCGCGGCTGGGGACGCCGCGCCAGTCTATGCCTCGGATGCTATAAACGATCCCAGAGCTCGACTTTTCCCGGAAACAGGAGAAGATCGTTATCAAACCCTTCTAGCGGCGCCTCTCAGAGTGGGCCAGATAGTTGCCGGGGTTTTGGTTGTACAGACTCTGAAATCTAGAGAATTTACAGAAGGCGATATCGCTCTTCTTGATACCTGCACGCAGCTTATATCGCCGACAGTAGTTAACGCTCATATGCTATCGCTACCCGAAGGCACTACTCGTGAGTTAGATAGCTTGACTCAGCAGTTCGCGTCAGGTGACCGCCAGCGCGAAAAGAATTTTG
>CAYOGP010000017.1:10544-15748 GCA_964403555.1 uncultured Spirochaetales bacterium
GGTGTCGTAATTGGTGCAATTCATTACCTGGAGGACCCGCTCGAGCTCGATCGCTTGGACTATGTGCCAAGCTCGGACCCTGCAAGAGAGAGAGAAGATCTCCTTGTGGCAGTTGGAGAAGCACTGCGAGAGCTACACGGTGTCCGTGACGAGGCCGGCTCGCGTTTTGGGCCCGAGTTTTCGGCGATTTTCAACACCCACATACAGATCTTAGAAGATAAGGGCTTTATGAGCCGTCTGGGCGAGGCAGTCGACGAAACAGAAAATGGAATCACTGCAATTCGTAAGGTGCGGAGCCATTACGCTGGGATGTTCAGCCGTATGCAGGATGTTTACTTTCGAGAACGTGGAGTTGACGTTGAAGATGTAGCCAGACGAATTGCCTCAAAACTACTCGGAGTAAGACGAGAAAATTTCCCGGTTTCTGAAGGGGCAATTTTGGTGACTGAGAGCTTATTGCCCGCTCATTTTGCTTTACTTGAGACAGATCGCATTGCGGCGCTCGTTTCTGAACGAGGAGGACCCAACAGTCACGGGGCGATCTTTGCGCGCGCCCTGGAGATTCCGACTGTTACCGGGGCAACCGGAATAACCTCTGCAATGAGACCTGGAGAACTTTCGATAGTTGACGGAAGTACTGGCTCCGTTTTTCTGTCTCCTGACGAAAATTTGCAAATTGAATTCGAGCGCGTGCGTGAACGCTATGCGCTCGTGGTAGATCATCTGGATGCTTTGAAAGAGAGACCGTCGGAAACCCTCGACGGACGTAGGATATTGTTGACTGCCAATGCAGGCCTGCTCGCAGATTTGCGGCATTGTGACCAACACGGTGCAGAGGGGATAGGGCTTTTTAGGACGGAGCTTCTTGCATTGGTGCAGAGAAGGTTTCCTCCCGAGAGTGAGCAGCGTCAACTTTACGAACGGGTGGCAAACTCAATGTCTCCCCGTCCTGTAACTATCAGAACCTTAGATCTGGGAGGTGATAAAGGGCTTCCGGGCCTTGAGCAGGAAGAAAATCCTCAGCTCGGTCTTCGATCTATCCGCCTTTCGCTTTCTAATGAGGAAGCCTTTCGTACCCAGCTGCGCGCAATTCTTAAGGCCAGTGTTGGTCGCAATATTAGATTGCTTTTACCAATGATTTCGAGTGTCGAGGAGCTGATCAGAGCGCGGGATCTAGTAGAAAAATCGAAAGAAGAGCTATCTAGGGTGGGTCTAACTTTCGACGAGACTCTTCCAGTTGGTGTCATGGTTGAAGTACCGAGTGCGGCTTTAATAGCTTCTTCCTTGGCGGAATATTCAGACTTCTTCAGCATTGGGACCAATGATCTTACTCAATATACGCTAGCCGTTGATCGAGGAAACGAGCGGGTCGCACACCTTTACGATGCACTTCATCCAAGTGTTTTGAGCTTGATTCAGATGACGGCTGTTGCCGGAAGGGAGAGAGGAATACCAGTTTCTGTCTGTGGCGAGATGGCTACTAGCCCCCTTGCGATTCCACTTCTAGTGGGTCTTGGTATAGGGGAGCTCTCGGGCACTCCAAGTGCGGTACCGATTGTCAAGGAGATAGTTCGATCTCTGCGGTATGCGGACCTTCAGAAGGATGCCGACCAGGCAGTAAAGTTGGGTACAGTTCAAGAGGTGCACCAACTGTGCTCGGAGCGACTGCGTTCGTCTGGCCTTCTTCAGCACGCTGAGATTGGACCCTGGCTGACGAGGACCGTCGAGAAGTCCTAGGCCATTTTCATCTTGGAAGGCCTCTTTATTCGAGCATCTCGTAAAGTTTCTTAGTCAAGTCGTTAAGTGAATTCTCCAACTGTTCCGTGGCTCGACTTACTTGTTCTTCAGTGGCGTTTTTGTCAATTCTGATTTTCTGACCATAGGCATATCTGACTCGAGCAAAAGGGAGAGGGAGGAGTGTCCCATCCCAGCTCTGAAACCGTATCGCTGGTTTTGCGGCGATAGCAGCTGGTAGAATTTCCACTTCGGCAATTTGCGAGAGGTGGAGTGCTCCCGGTTTGCTTTTGAGGGGAGGTCCCTTAGGTCCATCGATTAGTACGGCTACCCCAATTCCTTCGCGAAGAGCTCTAACAGCCCCAAGTGAAGCCCTAGTGCCTCCCCGACTACTAGATCCCCTTAACGAGGCTCCGTATCCGAGTGGACCGAGTACTGATTCAATTAGGTCGCCGTCGCGACTTCGACTCACAAGGATTTTATATCCTTGATCTCTCCAAAGGTATGCAGCACATACGAACCCACTGTGCCAGAGCGCACCCACGAATGCCCCTTCAATCGCACCGGGGCCCTGAACTCGCCAAGTGGACCCGAGCAATCGGAGAAACCATCCTCCGATTCGGCCCAAAGTGACTCCTAGAAGCCAGGAAGAAGGATTTCTAGAGCTTTTACGACTTTTCCCCATAAGCCTCCAGAGGAGCTAGCCTTAGACAGCCTAGTAAACTTACTTGGTCATTAGAATAGCTCCATGAGTCGACGGCGGGGTAACACTGTGTTAGCCACTCCACCGTTCACTAAGTTTTAAAGGGCATATGCAGGAAAAATCCGCTCAAGCAATAACATCCTCAGTTGAGCCTCCCAATCAGACTCCGTCACTGTGGGAGGTTGTGGGAGCGTTCGCCTCGCTTACAAAGCCGAGAATTCTCCCTCTTGTGATTTTTTCTGGGACGCCCGCCTTGGTGATGGCTACGGGTGGATGGCCCGAACCGCGTTTTGCCTTTCTGGTTTTGTTAGGTATCGCAATTGCTGCGGCCGCGGCGAATACTCTAAACTGCTACATAGAGAGGGATTTAGATGCCAAGATGGTTAGAACCTCTAGTAGACCCCTACCCAGTGCTCGATTGGCTCCCACTTCAGCTCTCGTTTTCGGTCTCTCGCTTTCCCTAGTAGCAGTCATAGTCCTCTACCAGGTCGGTGGTCCCCTTGCCGCGGGTTTAGGTGTTGCCAGCATTCTTTTCTACGTTTTCGTATACACAATTTGGCTGAAGCCTCGTAGCACCTGGAACGCGGTTGTGGGCGGTGCTGCGGGAGCGGCGGCTCCACTAATTGCGGATGCAGCCGTCAGCGGAACCGTGGGAGCTCCGGGTTGGTTACTTTTCGCAATAATTTTCTTTTGGCAACCCCCACACGTTTGGGCGATTGCACTATTTAGGAAGGCTGATTATCAGGCTGCGGGGATACCGATGCTTCCGAGTAAAATTGGTGACCAACCGACACGATGGCAGATGCTTTGGTATACCGTTGGTCTGGTACCGATCACATTCGCTCCTGTTGCTCTTGGATTTTTAGGTATGGTCTACGCGATTCCGGCTGTGCTTTTAAATTTTTGGTTTGTTTGGCAGTCGGTGCGAGTCCTTCGGGAGCAGGACGACGCTTCGGCTCGCAGAATGTTTCAAGTCTCGCTCGTATATCTGTTTGCTTTATTTTCATTCATGCTTCTTGACCTGGCATTGGTGTAAGACTGGACGATGAGGAGATTCGTCGCTCCTTCGATCGGCATGACGGGACTTCTTCTCTTCATCCTTTTGGCCTGTACTTTTTTGGGTTTCTGGCAAGTGCAAAGAGACGCCGAGAAAAAAGCTCTTATAACCCGGCAAAACGCTCAACTGGAGAGCGTACCTCTGCAACTGCAGGATCTAGTGCGAAGTGATCTCGCATACCGACGGATAGAATTATCAGGCCGTTGGGACCTAGAACATCCATTTATCGTGCATAGGGAGCCAAACGAGCTTAGAGCAGGAGTTCGCTTGCTTTCGCCACTCCTTTTGCAGGAGCCGATTGCTGGGTTCGAGGCGATATTGGTAGATAGAGGTTGGCTCCCACACTCGGAGACCCGTGATGTTCTGGTACAGGACGCCTTAATTGAAACAGTTTTAGTTACTGGGATGATTACGCCGATGCCTTTATACGGACAAAGACCGGGAGAGACTCCTCTGCAGTTCGAGTGGACTTACTTTCAATCTCTTCGTCACGGCTCCCACGTCCAGCGTTCTCTACCCTTTACTCTTGCTCCATATTTGGTGATTGCCGGGGCGGACGGGGACAAAGCTCCACCCCATGGAGGTTACGAACGGCCTGGTAGCATTGTGAACCACATCGCGTATGCGGTCACGTGGTTCACAATGGCTGTCGCTGCTGCTGGGCTCTGGGTTGGACTAGGTTTTGAGCGTGGCCGACAAAACTTGCCTCGGCAATAACCTTCAGAGCACAATGTTGACTAAGCGACCGGGAACTATGATGATCCGAGAAGGTTCCCCTTCTCCCAGGTAGCGGACTACCCCTTCAGTCATGAGAGCTCTTTCCCGAATATCTGTTTCGCTTGCTGTTGCGTTGACTTCAATTTCATCACGCCTTTTCCCATTCACTTGAACTGCCAGACGAATTGTTTCGGAAGTCAAGAGAGTTTCATCGATTGTTGGCCAAGAAGAGAGAGCTACGGAAGTTTCGTTCCCAAGAATTCTCCAAATCTCTTCTGCTAAGTGAGGAGCAAATGGAGAAAGGAGTCGAGCAAATGCGCTCGCTCCCTCTTTAGGAAGAGGGCTATTTTTATTAATGTCTCTAAGCCAGACCATTAGCTTTGAGATCGCGGTGTTTGGTTGGAGTCTCTCTAAATCGGAAGTGACTCCCGAAACCATCTTGGCTGTCAATCGTTCTTGCTCGTTTGTTCCTGGACCCTGGGAAAGTTCTGGTACCATTCCGTTTTCGTCAACCATGAGTCTGTGGGCTCGCTGTAGGAATCTGAAGCAGCCAGGAATGCCATCGGTTGACCAGGGAGCTCCTTTTTCAAGGGGCCCCATAAAAAGCTCATAGAGTCGCATGGAATCGGCACCAAATCTCTCGATAATTTCGTCGGGAGATACAACGTTCCCCCGACTTTTAGACATCTTTTCGGTTACTTCTTCAAGTTGGATGTCTGGAAACTCCGGGTGTATTGGCAACCCCTCTAAGTCGTGCTCGATCTGATCTGAACGGAGATAACGGGCCTTCAGCTCTTGACGAGTTTCGCCGTGGATTGCTCTTTCGACTTCAATCTTAACTTGGCTAGGGGAGTATCGACTTACGGCTTGTCGATTCTCATCGGTAACATTGTCGTCGTAGTATCGGTAACTGCGACCCAGGATCATGCCTGGGTTAAGAAGTTTTTGAAAAGGCTCTTTCGTATGGACGATTTCTAGATCGTAAAGAACTTT
>CAYOGP010000018.1:0-15500 GCA_964403555.1 uncultured Spirochaetales bacterium
TACCTCGAAGGGCACAGTGAAACTACAAAGGAAAAGTTTTACAAAGATAACTTTTCTCGGATGATGACTTTAAGCCCGTAACGTTTGTAATTCCAGCCACTACCACAACAGAAAATGTGCGCGGCTTGATCGTTTCCCCAGCCAACATATTTTCATCTTAATTTTCTATATAAAGATCGAATATCCTCAATCAACAATTCAGGCTCCTCTAAGGCCGCAAAGTGCCCTCCCGACGGCATTTCAGTCCACTGCACAATGTTGTAGGACCGATCAGCCCAACTCCGCGGTGGTCGAAAAAGTTCGCTCGGAAATAAAGCGCATCCTGTAGGAACCTCTACTCTCGTCTCTGGTGCCCCCCAACTTCCCGATTTCTGGGACTCGTAGTAAAGTCGAGTCGAGGAGTTAATCGTTTTTGTCACCCAGTAGATCGTCATATTCGTCAACAATTCATCGCGAGAAAACGATTTCAATGGATCGCCACCGCAATCGCTCCAGGTTCTAAACTTTTCCCCTATCCAAGCTGCGAGCCCTGCAGGAGAGTCCATGAGTCCATACGCTAGTGTTTGTGGTTTTGTCCCTTGGATTTTCTGATAGCCTGTTTCGGCATCTTGGAAATGACGCGCAGCCGCCAGATCAGCTAGTTCGCTTTCGGAAAGATTCACTTTTGGGTTCGCGAGATCCTTTGGAGGACGCGACACCACCATGTTGACATGAATTCCGGCCAATCTTGACGGATCTAGGAGACCCAAAAGCGTCGTTACCAAGGCTCCCCAATCTCCCCCTTGGGCCCCATAACGTTCGAAACCAAGACGATCAACCAGAGTGATCCATGCTTTTGCGACGCGCTCGACATCCCAACCAGCTGAACGCGTAGGACCAGAAAATCCGTAACCCGGGAGCGAAGGACAAATTACGTGAAACGCATCCTCCTCACTCCCTCCAAAGGACACCGGGTCTCTCAAGGGTTCTATAACTTTATAAAATTCAAATACTGAACCCGGCCAACCATGAGTAAGAACTAGAGGAAGAGCATCCTTTACTTTGGAGTCCGCACGAATGAAATGAATGTTTTCACCATCGATTTCAGTTTGGTAATGATCCCATTGATTCAGGAGCTCTTCTTGAGAACGCCAGTCGAAATCATTCTTCCAATACTCACAGAGGTCCTTAACAAAATCTAGGTTAGCTCCGTACTCCCACATGCTGCCATCGACCGAATCCGGCCAGCGCGTAGCGTCTAAACGTTCTTTAAGATCCTCAAGAACAGAATCTTCAACAGACAAATTCATTGTCTTAATTTCGTCATTCATTGTTCCACTCTCATTTCTCAGATAATCACATGCTCTTCCGTCAAAAAAGTAACGTTTATTTTTGAGCCATTTGTCGCGTTCTGTCTCAGATCGCTACCTTCTCGCTCTCTAAAAAAACTCTCGACTTCAGCCCGGGTTTCGAACCAGACTTCGGCCATTCCATCGTATTCCTGATCATCTGTAATAGAGAGATTAATGTTGTATTTCACGATCCCGGGATGACCCATCACTTTCGGGGCGTGGTCTTTTAACCACCAAGCTCCGAAACTATCCATATCCATACCATCGGGTCGCTTCATCAAACCTACGATCTTGAACATAAAACTTATCCAGTTCTCCCGTTAGGACACTTAAGCTTTGTGGACTACATGAGAATTAGCGGAGCGAGGTTTATTTACGCACCTGGAACCATAACGTGTTCTTCTGTCAAAAAAATTACTATCTGATCAGAACCACCCGTTGCACTCTGCCTCGCTCTTTGTCCTTCTGGGGTACTAAATATACTCTCCATTGCCTCACGCGTTTCAAACCAGACCTCAGCCATACCGTCATAATCCTGATCATCTGTAATAGAGAGATTGATATGATACTTAACCAACCCAGGCCACTGTTTTACCTTAGGCGCGTGTTCTTCTAGCCACCAGGTCTTGAACTCTTCCATATTCATGCCTTCAGGGCGTTTTAGTAAACCAACTACTTTAAACACAAGTCCTCCAAATCATCTTAGATATGTCTTTCAGCTTAAGGCTAAAATTTAATGAATATTAATTTAGCCCAAGTAGAGATTGCAAACCTCGAACCATTACCTGTTCCTCTGTGAGAAGAATAACCAGCTTATCTGATCCATTAGAGGCACTTTGACGCTCAGTTTCACCTTCAGACGTGCCGAAGACATTCTCCATCACTTCCCTCGTTTCGAACCAGCCTTCAGCCATACCATCGCATTCCTGATCAGCTGTTACCGATAAATTAATATGGTACCTCTTCAGGCCAGGCCATTTTTTTACTTTCTCTGCGTGATCTTTTAACCACCAATTCTTGAATTCCTCAATTGCCATTCCTTTAGGGCGTTTCAACAAGCCCACCACTTTAAACATTTCCCATTCCTTTATTAGATCAATAAGATCGACCCTAAGCCAGCCAATCAACTTCTGCTAGTTCACGCGTCTTTCTCTAACCTACTTCTGACGTTCTCAAGAATAATGTCATCTCTCTCCCACTGACTACGACCTTCCATTCCTCCTGCGACCGTTAAAGTTTGACCAGTAATATGACGTGCAAGAAGAGGTGCCGAGACAAAGAGAACCGATCGCGCGATATCCTCAGGACGTGCGATCTGCCTTAAAGGCATCGTCGTAAGAGCGCGCCGAACGGTTTCATCATTATTTATTGCCTCTTGAGCCATAGAAGTAGCTGTCCAACCTGGCTCCACAAGATTCACCCGGCCGAATGGATCAAGTTGAACAATTTCATTTTTGAGAGTTCGGAGGATTCCGACCAATGCGGCTTTAGATGCAGCATACTCAACATGTCCGCGTTCTCCGAATTTTCCTGCGGTAGAGCCCACGAAGCAAAGACTTGTTCCTTCGGGATCCTCAATGCTATCTAAATGACGGAAAAACTCTCTTGCTGTAAATAAAACGCCAAGAAGATTTATATCCAAGACTGTGCGGATTCTCTCTGAGCTAAGTTTATGAATTGGAAGATCTTGAAGAGGCCAGATCCCAGCATTGGCAATACAAACATCGATTCTCCTAAAGGCATCAACACCCTTACGCACAACGTTCGCGAGCGATTCTGGATTGCGAACGTCTCCTGCAACGCAACAGGTTGAATCTTTTAAGCCCTCGTCACTAACCCAGGTCTCCAGGCTATTAAGATTTTCTCCCGCCTGGAGGATTAGCTTGCAGCCTTCAGATGAAAACTCTTTAGCTAGAGCTCTTCCTATTCCACCAGACGCTCCGGTAATCCAAACTACTTTGTCTTTTAATCCAGTGTTCATAAAGGTGTTAACTAATTAGACTTTTATTCCCAGCAATCAGTCTTTAATCCTTTCTGAGAGAATTTTATCAAGTCTCTTAGGATCTCGCTTCAGGACTAACGACCTCCCTCGATGCACATGGACTAGGCCGTGCTTTGCACCAGCGGGTTTCGTAATATCTTTGCAATGTGCAACGTGAATACTCGCTTTGGCGACATTCCTTTGCTTTGAAAAATGGACTGCCAATTCCGAGGCCTCCAAAATTGCTTCTTGCGGTGGTATTTGAGAGCCCTCTGCACGCAAAACAACGTGACTTCCCGGTGAAGCGTCCAAATGAAAAAATAAATCTCTTCCTCGGGAGAGCTTCGTTGTCAAAATATCATTACCCTCGTCATTCTTCCCAACCCAGATCTCCAGACCGGCGCTGCTTTTATACCGCTTAGGGACAAGACGTGTTGGAAGAACTCGTTTCCCAATCCGAAATTCTGTTGTCGTTTGTTTTTTTTGCTCTTTGGATGGAGGGAAAAATCGATTTAAATGGCGTGCGACAATCGGTTTCTTAATAAAGTTAAGCAACGCCCCGGTATCACCCTGTTCTTCAAGCGACGAAAACTCGAGTTCGAGGGCTTCGAACTCCTCAAGGCGAACTGCGTTGGCGCCTAATTCTTGGTGTGCTCGCATAGTTTGGCGTTCTAATTTTTTATGTTTTTTGAAGTATTTCTCAAGATTTTCGGAGGGAGATATTTTTGAATCCAACTCGATAGAAATCACTTCGCCCGTCTTCGGATCTCTTCCTTCTGCGAGTTTTTGACCTTTAGAGATTTTATTCAGTATAGTCTTTAAAAGCTCTCCTTTGCGCCGAATCGCAGAAGATTGCTCGCCTGCGACCTTTTCCGCTAAAAGTTTCTTCGTCTTTCTTTCAATCGATGCGCGTTCTTTTCTAAATACGACTTTTAATTTTTGGACAAGGGCGGAGTCAGAAGCTTCTTGTTCTCTTAAAAGATAGTGCGCTTCTACGGCTTCCAGATAGGCTAAACCCTTAATTTTCTTGAAACGATCTTCGCTAGAACCCGCAAAATTTCGGGAAGTTGGAACCCAAAGTGCTCCACGCTTCAGGTCACTTCGGGTTTTAGAAAATGGGCGGAGAGACAATTCCACAATTCGTTCTTCATTTAATAGAAAAATATTACTTCGAGCGCCCAAGAGTTGAAAAACGATAGACCACTGCTTCTCACGATTTGCAAGATTGAAATATACGATGCGATCGTTTTCTTCTACTTTAATCGAGCGTAACTGTCCGCCGTGAAAATGTGACTTTAGGAACTGCGCAAACTGTTTCAGATTTTGAGGAGTTCCGGGCAAGTCGTTTAAAACGGAAATGCGCCCGAAATCTCGTGAGACGCAAAGAAGTATATTAAGTTTCGCCTTCCCTTTTTCAAGTACCAGGACAAGGCGATCATCGCCATCTACAATCGATCGAGAAAGACGCGCAGTCTGCCATTCGGACATGGCAACTACTGCCTCGCGCAACTCAGTCAGGTTCAGCATCGGTAGTACGCTACTTCTGACATTTGGGGCAATAATGGGAACTTCTCTGACCCACCACAACCCTTTTTATTGAACTCTTGCAATCCAGGCACGATTCTCCGGTCCGCGCATAAACTCTTCGTTCATCCTGGTACCCGCCGTCCTGTCCATCGGGAGAGATATAATCGCGTATGCTCGATCCACCGGCTTTGATGGAACGGAGCATGACCGCCCTCACCTCTTTAGCCAGGCGACGACAGTCCGCACGAGTAAGCCGAAATGCGCGCCGGGTCGGCCGAATACCTGAGAGAAAAAGGGCCTCGTCGGCATAAATATTTCCAACCCCGGCTATAACACGCTGATTAAGTAGGAAGCTTTTAATAAGGACCTTGCGTTTTCTTGTAATCCCATGCAGATAGTCTTCAGTTAGCTCCAACGCATCCCTGCCGAGGCTTTCCAGCCGTTTACAGGACTCGCCAGGTCGAAGAAGTTGCACTTTTCCGAATTTTCTTACATCTCGGAAAAAAACCCGAGGACCGCCGTCATCGAAAGTAATACGTAGGTGCGTGTGCCCGTCATTCCCGGAAAAACGACGTTGTTTTTCTGGGGACAGCGCCGCTTGGGCGGTTTTACTAAGAAGTCTTACGCTAGTAGCACCTTCCGTGAAAAGCTGACCCGTCATGCCCAAATGGAGTAAAAGAGTGCCTCGGTCTCCCAAATCGGCCATCAGATACTTTCCCTTCCGTTCCAGAGAAGCGATATAGGCCCCTTTCAAAAGAGCCCTGACTTCCTCCGGGGGAGTAATGAAGAAATAACTTGGGGCGGTCGTAGCTACCCTCAAAATCCGGCGACCAGCCAAATACGGCTCAATTTGTAATCTTGTTATTTCAACTTCTGGCAGTTCAGGCATGGTCTGCTCTGGATCTTACGAAATGGCGGGGTAGATTTCCCAGTCCGTGACTTCAATCAATCGACAAAAGACTTACCCAGAAGTACCTCAGCAGGCAGATTACCCGAATCTCGAAAAAGAGGTCCTGAGAACCTGGAAGCAAACAGAGGCCTTCGAGCGTTCGATTTCAAACCGTCCTGCGGGGCACGAGGGATCTAATGAATTCGTCTTTTACGATGGTCCCCCCTTTGCAAATGGCCTCCCGCACTTCGGCCACCTACTCACGGGGTATGTAAAGGACATCATACCTAGATACCAGACTCTTCGTGGGAAAAGAGTGGAAAGAAGATTTGGCTGGGACTGTCACGGGCTACCTGCGGAGATGGAAGCAGAGCGGGAACTTCAGGTGTCGGGGCGCGCTGCAATTCGAGAGTTTGGCATCGATCGATTTAACAACCACTGCAAGGAGACGGTACTCAGATACACCGCCGAGTGGGAAAAATATGTCACGCGTCAGGCCCGCTGGGTTGATTTTAAAAACGACTATAAAACAATGGATACCCCCTATATCGAAAGTGTCATGTGGGCTTTTAAGACTCTTTACGATAAAAACCTTCTATACGAGGGATATCGCGTTCTACCTTATTCTTGGGCTTGCGAAACACCTGTATCTAATTTCGAGACTAGATTAGACGACTCATACAGGGAACGGCAGGATCCTGCCGTAACCGTGCGCTTTACCTTAGAAGAACGGATCGAGGGGAAACTCGTAGATATCCTGGCATGGACTACAACCCCTTGGACGCTTCCCTCAAACCTAGCCTTAGCCGTTGGGCCAGATATCGAGTACGGTATTTATGAGCTGGGCGATCGCCTGGTCGTTATCGGCAAGGCTTGTATCGAGAAGTACGCTAAGGAGCTAGATAGTGCGCAACTAGTGGGCACGCGGTCCGGGTCTGAGCTTGTCGGAGCATCCTACGAGCCTCTATTCGATTTTTTTCAAGGAAGAGAAAATTGTCATCGAATCCTTTCAGCTGACTGGATCGATACTGAAGAAGGAACCGGAATCGTGCACATGGCGCCGGGCTTCGGTGAAGATGACATGAATACGTGCTCGGACGCCAAAATCGAGGTCGTTTGCCCGGTAGATGATCACGGAAGATTTACTGGGGAAGTCCCGAATTGGGAGGGGCTTCAAGTTTTTGAAGCCAATACTCCAATCATTAGATCTTTGAGACAAGAAAAAAGAATCTTTAGAGAAGAAAGCTACGTCCATAACTACCCTCACTGCTGGAGGACAGACACTCCCCTTATATACCGAGCGGTTAACTCTTGGTATGTCCGTGTTACTCAATTTCGAGATCGAATGGCTGAGCTAAATCAAGAAATCAATTGGATACCCGGCCATGTCAAAGACGGCCTATTTGGAAATTGGTTGTCTAATGCGCGAGATTGGTCAATCAGCCGAAATCGGTTCTGGGGCTCGCCGATTCCTGTTTGGAAAAGTGATAACCCTCAATACCCGCGAATAGATGTTTACGGAAGCCTAGCTGAGATAGAGAAGGACTTCGGAGTCCGACCGCGTGACCTACACAGACCCATTATAGATGAATTAATCAGACCTAATCCCGATGATCCGACTGGGCAAAGCACAATGCGCAGAATTCCAGACGTACTCGACGGCTGGTTTGATTCGGGCTCTATGCCATTCGCACAGGTGCACTACCCATTCGAGAATCGAGAATGGTTCGAACAACATTCTCCCGCTGACTTTATCGTAGAGTACGTAGCCCAAACGCGTGGATGGTTTTACACTCTTATGGTCTTAGGCACCGCGCTGTTCGATCGCCCACCGTTTAAAAATTGCATGTGCCACGGCGTAACACTGGCGGAAGACGGACAGAAACTTTCAAAGCGTCTGAAAAATTACCCGGATCCTGAGGAAGTTTTCGACACATACGGATCGGACGCTTTGCGATGGCACCTAGTTTCTTCTCCACTTCTAAAAGGAGGAGACCTCAAGGTAGATAAAGACGGAAAAGCCATCGGGGATGTAGTCCGAAACGTACTTAATCCGCTTTGGAATTCTTGGTATTTCTTCTCACTTTATGCGAACAGCGATGGTGTTCAGGCTAATTGGATGAGCAATCCCTCTTCTCTCCTCGATCGATACATATTAGCCAAAACCAGAGAAGTCGTTCTCGAGCTAACGAAATTGATGGATAGCTATGAAATTGCATCGGCGTGTAATCGAATTGTGACCTTCATGGATGCGGTTAATAACTGGTATATTCGAAGAAGCAGAGAACGTTTCTGGAAATCGGAGAAAGATTCGGACAAGCAGGATGCCTATGACACTCTACATACGGTTCTCGTCACACTCTGCAAAATTGCAAGTCCGTTACTACCTTACCTGACAGAAAATATTTATAGCGGACTCACAGGAGGAGATAGCGTCCACACATCGGATTGGCCTGACCCTAATACGCTTATCGACGATCCCGGACTGGTCCGACACATGGACCGAGTTAGAGAGATCTGCAGCGCTTCACTATCGCTGAGAAGGTCCCACGATATTCGCGTACGCCAACCATTAAAAGAACTAACGGTAGCCGGAAAAGGCATCGAACATTTATCTGAATATTCTGACCTGATAAAGGATGAGGTAAACGTAAAGACCGTTTCATTTCAATCCGATATCAGCGAATTTGCTAACTTCAAGCTCAAGTTAAATTCAAAAATTCTCGGTCCTCGGCTGGGAAAGAATATGAAATCTGTTCTAGCCGCTGCAAAGTCCGGACAATGGGAAAGTCTCGAAGAAAATAAAATAAAAGTTAACTCGACGGACTTAAACGAAGACGAGTACCAACTTCTCCTTGAACCTGTTCTAGGAGTTGACTGCCAAGCCTTACCGGGAAACGACATGGTAGTGGCCCTCGATATGGATGTGGACGATGCATTGATGTGCGAAGGTTTTGCCAGAGACATAGTGCGAGTTGTCCAGCAAGCAAGAAAAGAAGAGAGCTTTAACGTTTCTGATCGAATTAAACTCGCTATTTCTATTCCTACCGAATGGTCGAAGGTAGAAAACTTTCTTAGCTGGATCGCCGAGCAAACATTGGCTTCTGAGATTCAGTTAGTGGCCGATATAGAGGATGAAGAAGGTAGCCTCCATCGATCTGAAGTAGGAGGAGAAGTCATACAAGTTCGTTTGCAACAAATTTGATACTCGAAAATTTCAGGAAGTTTTTCAATAGTTGCTCTCTTTTATGACCTTTATTAAAAGAGGGGTCAGACCTCGGTGTCCTCAACAGTGCTCCTACGCAGCTCACGCCTATGACTCAGATCGTAGGAACGGCCTCGGTGTAATACCGAACGGTTATCCCAAATAACAAAATCACCTTTTCTCCATTTGTGTTGATAGACGTATTCTTTCTGAGTCGCATGCTCGAGAAGCTCCGACAGCAAAAGTCGACCTTCGGGAGTCGTTCGACCAGTGACTCCCATGGCGTGTGCACCAATAAAAAGTGACGAACGACCGGATCCGGGGTGATCCCGAACGAGAGGCCACCACACACTTGGATATTTTTCGAGATCATCAGGTTTGTATTGTAGGTCTCCTAATTGCATTCGAGAGAAAAACGCAGAGTGCTCTGCCTCTAATCCTTGCAACTCCGCTCGTCGGGAGTATGAGAGCCCTTCGTAGGCAGCTCTCATATCTGCAAATTCTGTGTCTCCTTCATCTGCAGGAACTTCCATCGCGAAGAGAAGCGAGTATTTTGCAGACGGTTTCTTGAACGAGCTATCGCTATGCCAAAGTTGATTGGCATAGAGCGCCATCATACGGGCGTCCGAGCGCTCAATGAGCCTGCCATCGCTATCTACGTTGGAAATAGCTATCAGACCGGCGTTCTCCGAAGTGGTATGACTTCGGAGAACTTTCAATAGTCCCATATCAATCGAACCCAAGCTCCGAGTGAAGTCCATCTGCGCTTTCGGACTGAGATTTTGGTCCCTAAATACCAGTACGGCAAAGGAATCTAGTGCGTCTTCAAGTTCTTGGCGCTCCGAATCATTTAGAGCCCTATCGAGTGGAAAACCATCCGCTTCGGCCACAAACAACGGGTGAAGTGGCAATAAATCAATGGGCATTTCGATCTATCCAGACACTTTTTTCTCTCATTGTCTACCTCTCTGATCTAGGTGACGGCCAATTTCACTCTATACCCAGAGTAATGTTATCCTGGCGGTCATGAAAACACCTAACAGGAATTCGAAAGAAAACTCAAAAAGTCAATTCCATGTCCGAGTGCTTGGTTCAGCTGCGGGAGGAGGACTTCCTCAATGGAATTGCGGAGGAGATAATTCCATACGAGCACGAAGGGGAGATCTTTCAGTTCCTGCAAGATCGCAACCCTCTATTGCTGTTTCTTCAGATGGTGAAAGTTGGTCTGTGATAAATGCTAGCCCTGATATTCGTGATCAATTCAGCAAATTTCCAGGATTACATCCTACGGCTGGAACACGAGACATTCCTCTGGAGACAATATGCATAACAAATCCAGATCTGGATCACACAATTGGCCTACTCATACTTAGGGAATCTCTCCCCTACAAAATCGTCTCAACGCCGTGGACTAGAGACGCGATCCTCAAACACAATGCTTGCTTTCGACTCATGAAATCAGCATGGACGGGAGCAGCAATTAACGAGTCCTTTTTCCTCGATTCGGGAAAATGCCTTGAGGCTCAATTTTTTGCCGTTGCCGGAAAGGTTCCCATTTACCTACAAGAGCTTGAGATCAACCACCCCGAAGCAACAGTATCTCTACGAATCCGCGATAATAGAACTGGAAAACAATTGGTTTATGCACCAGGTCTCAAAGAATATAATGAAGAAACGATGAACGAATTACAAAAAGCCGACTGTCGATTTGTAGATGGAACTTTCTTCACTGAAAATGAGCTTCTTACACTTAGACCTGATGCGGTACCTGCAAGAACGATGGGACACGCACCAGTGACAGGACCACATGGGAGTTTGGAACGGTTAGCTACTCTCCCGGGTCGCTCTCTCTACATACATATGAATAACACGAATCCAATGTTGGATTCTAATTCGGGCGCTACAGCTGAGGTTCACAAGGCGGGTATCGAGATCGCCTTCGATGGTATGGAATTCCTCGTATGAAAAATCTCGAAAATAGTCTTAAATCTCTTCTCGAGGAAAAATATCATCACAAGCACCCTTTTAATATCCGGATGCACAAAGGCACCCTAACAAAAGAAGAGATGAAAACTTGGGTAAGAAATCGTTACTACTATCAGACACGAATACCTAAGAAAGACAGTAGCATTCTAACCAAATCAGACGATCCAGATTTTCGTCGTGATTGGGTGCGGAGAGTAAGAGATCATGATGGAGACGAGAAAAACACCGGTGGCTTAGAACTTTGGCTTCGTCTCGGCGATGGAGTCGGTCTAAATAGGGCCGAAGTAAGCTCACTCACAAATGTATTGCCCGGCGTCCGTCGTGCTTGCGACGCTTACGTAGAATTTGTAAATGGACATAGCCTCTTAGAAAGTGTCGCCGCGTCTCTTACAGAACTTTCTGCAGGTCCCTTGATGGGCCAACGAATTACTGCGTTTGAAAACCATTACACATGGATCGAACCTTCGGCTTTAGACTACTTCCGGAGTCGGACTAGCCAAGCACCTCGAGATGCTCAAGAGGGTTTAGAATTTGTTTTAGGCAACGCAAAAACGGACAAAGATCACGTCGCTTGCCTAGCCGCTCTGACGAGAAAATGCGAGATTCTTTGGGAGCTTTTAGATGGCGTAGAGTGGGCTCAAAGTCGCCCTAAAATTGTTGATCGCGCTAGGATGCGAAAGAACGAATCGATGATTGTACTACCAGAAAGAGCGATTGAACTAAACTCTACGGGAATGGAAATCTTAGAGGCATGCAAAGGAGAAGCAACTGTCAATAAAATTGCTGAGGCAATGAGGAATCGTCACAATACGATCGAAACTGTTTTTACTGACACCTATGAGTTTCTCGAAAAGATGAAATCAGCCGGAGCATTGGAATACATATGGTGAACGAAATTTCTTATCGACCCTATAATCTCATAGCGGAATTAACTTACCGATGTCCACTAAAATGTCCCTACTGTTCTAATCCACTGGACTTAACAAACTATACAGAGACTCTTACTACCGAAGACTGGTGTTCCGCTTTTGAGCAAGCAGAAAAGCTGGGGGTTGTTCATCTAGGATTAACTGGCGGTGAACCGTCCACAAGAAGTGACCTGGAAGTCTTAGTCAAGCACGCTTCAGAACTACAACTCTATACCCATCTAGTAACCGCAGGCATGCCGATCGACGCAAAACGACTCGCTGTTTTAGCTAAATATGGACTTTGTAGTGTCCAACTCTCGGTACAAGACAGCACACCAGAAATGTCCGATACCATCGCAGGAACAAAAAGCTTTGATAGAAAACGTGTTTTCGCCGAAGAAGTGAGGGCGTTAGACCTTCCACTCGTATTAAACGTCGTTCTTCATCGGCAGAATTTAGAAAACCTTCCCGAAATCATCTCAATGGCAAGTGATTACGGAGCTCACCGCCTCGAGCTTGCGAATACACAATATCACGGATGGGCACTAAAAAATCGAGCCGCATTGCTTCCTACTTTGGACCAGCTGAAAATTGCATCCAGGGTAGTTCAAGATTCACGTCTTCTTTACCCAGAGATGGAAATTCTTTTCGTGCTTCCAGACTACTATTCCGAACGGCCGAAACCTTGCATGGGAGGGTGGGCTCAGAACACTATGGTAATTACTCCGAATGGTAGAGTTTTGCCCTGCCACAATGCTGGTACTTTGACTGAGCTGGAATTTTGGAGAATTCCCGAAAACTCACTAGACGACTGTTGGACCACATCTCCCGGTATGAATACCTTTCGTGGTTACGAATGGATGAAAGATCCGTGTAAAAGTTGCGAGCATCGGGAACGTGATTTTGGGGGTTGTCGCTGTCAGGCATTTGCACTCACGGGAGATATGGCTGCAACAGATCCAGCATGCTCACTGTCACCGCACCACCCTGAGATTGAGAAAGCACGTGACGAGTCAATTCAATCAGCACCATCTTTTGTATATAGAGATTCCGTGAAAAAACTGGGAGGAAAAATCTAATGATTATGAACTGGTTACTGACAATTTTATTATCAATATTTGCATACACACTTTACTCTTACTATGGAATGCGTACTGCGGGAGCTACCACGGCAACTGCAGCAGCTTTTGAAATGGTCCGAAGCTGGATGAGCTTTGGTCTGATTTTTATGGGAACGATCGGTTTCAGTCTCGCACTTTTCTATGGAAGTAAGGCTTCCGAATTTGCAGTCACCGTCGTGATCGCTATTGGTGTCGTTGTATCTTTCGCATTTTCAGCGATCGTAGGAGGAGGTCAAGTTGGAATGGGTAATCTAGTAGGCCTCGCCCTTATACTTGGTGGCATTTATCTACTGAAGTGAGCACAGAACTCTTAGCGCTTCTCTGTGGTGCATCTTATTTAACGGCGATATTGTCAGCGGTCGTGGGACTGGCAGGTGGCATGACCCTTTTGGTGGTCATGTTAATGTTCTTTGATCCACTTGTAGTCTTGCCCCTTCATGGTGTTATTCAACTCACTTCTAACGGATCACGCTGTTGGTTCCAAAGACAACACATAGAAATGTGGGTACTAAAAGAATACATTAAACTAATTGTCCCTCTGGCAATTGTTGGACTCATTGTCGGCCGAGAGGTTCCTACTGAAGCTATTAAAGTAGCTATCGGAGTTTTCGTATTAGTAGCTACTTGGCGACCCACGTGGTTGTTACTTGGAGTCGATCCAGGATCTATCAATCCAAAAAGGCGATTTCTTGCTCTAGGAGGAATTATTGGCTTTCTTAACATGACGGTGGGTGCGACTGGACCGTTTGCAGCTCCCTTCTTTCTAAGACTTGGTCTATCGCGATATCAACTCGTTGGAACCAAGGCTGCCACACAAATGATGGGGCATTTAGTGAAAGTCATAATGTTCTGGATCGCTGGCTTTGCATTCATGGACTACGCTTACGAACTATTACTTCTTTCAATCTGTGTGGTAGCTGGAAGCTACACGGGATCACACATTCTTTCTCGAGTAAGTGAAAAAACTTTCGAGCATCTCTATCAATTTGTCCTGACTTGCCTTGGTATGCGTCTCGTTATTGGATCTATTCAGAATATATTTGACGAATAACTTTCAAAGCCTGACCGTATGAATACTTATTAAAATATCCAGAAATCTACCTAGTAGGTAATCACACTCCTTATGACTTCGCCTTGATGCATCAGCTCAAATGCGTGATTGATATCTTCCAGAGGAAGAGTTTTTGTAACCATTTCGTCCAGCTTGATTCGGCCACTCATATATTGGTCGACTAATTTTGGAACTTGGGTACGCCCCTTTGTGCCGCCAAAGGCAGTACCTCTCCAAGACCGGCCGGTCACCAACAGAAAAGGTCTTGCGTGGATCTCTTCTCCTCCTCCCGCAACGCCAATGATTATTGATTGCCCCCAACCTTTGTGCGTACACGAAAGAGCCTGACCCATTACATCAACATTTCCTATGCACTCAAACGAATAGTCAACACCTCCATCTGTCATTTCTACGATAGCCTCAGATACATTTGGTATTTCGCTTGGATTGACGAATTCAGTTGCACCGAATTGCGTGGCTAACTCAAATTTTTTGGAGTTAGTATCTATGCCGATAATCCTCTCAGCTCCAGCCATAACTGCGCCTTGAACCACCGAAAGCCCTATGCCACCTAACCCAAACACTGCAACGCTTGAACCCGGCTCAACTTTAGCCGTGTTTAAGACAGCGCCTATTCCGGTGGTTACGCCACAACCGAGTAAGCAGATGGTTTCAAATGGGGCATCTCGGCGCACTTTGGCAAGTGCAATTTCTGGAACTACCGTGTATTCCGCGAACGTTGACGTTCCCATGTAGTGATACAAAGGGGCTCCGTTACACGACAAGCGACTGGTACCATCCGGCATTTTACCTTGGCCCTGGGTTTCCCTCAGTCTCCCACAAAGATTTGTTTTCCCGGAAAGACAAAACTTGCACTCCCTGCACTCTGGAATGTAAAGAGGAATAACATGATCTCCAGGAGATAACCCTCTCACCTCCGGTCCTACTTCTTCTACAACCCCTGCCCCTTCATGACCCAAAACTGCGGGGAAAAGTCCTTCAGGGTCACGACCAGATAAAGTGAACGCGTCTGTATGACAAACTCCAGTAGCAGCTAGACGAATAAGACACTCCCCTCCTTTTGGAGCCATCAGCTCAATCTCTGTAACTTCCAAGGGTCGGGCTGCTTCAAAGGCCACGGCGGCTCGAACTTTCATAAATCCTCCAGGTAAAAACCAAACTCCCTAATACCACTTAATACCAATATCCGCTGTTTTTCGTAACCGCCACTTGAGTGAGCTTCTAAAATTTTGAGAAACTGTCTACCTACTGGCAGCTTCAAGATCAATTGTGTCAGACGAAGTTTGAAATTTCTTGGCAGCGGGTTAGAGCCACGGTCGGAATTCAAATGAACCCTGTGAGTATTCGCGCTGAGACGGAATAGTTGTCGTCACATATGAGCGAGCTTCTCTGAGTTTTCTTATCTCTACCTAAACTGAGACTTAGCTTCCTCAGATATAATCGTCCAAATCACGTCCGCGAGTAAATAATTGCCTACAGC
>CAYOGP010000019.1:0-14589 GCA_964403555.1 uncultured Spirochaetales bacterium
GTAGAACGGCTCCGAGTGCAATAATTCCAACAGCGAATAATAAAGGAATAAATACCTTCAAAGTTCTGATTGGTAGGTAGGCAAGAGTCAAGCCCGCGAGAAGACCAAAGATAATACCGAGTCCGTGTCTAGATAAATGTGGAGGCACTGAGCTGTCAAAGCTTAGATGAGCGGTTGTGCTGTAAATCATTACACAACCGAGCCCGACCAACAAAAGAGATGAGGCCAAAAGAAGTGCGCTAGGGGAAGTAGGGAGAAAGTTTCCTTTTTGCAAACTGCTCATCAGAGGATCGCCACAGATTCCGCTACTTTTTTAAACGATTGTCCTCGCTGCTCAAAGTTCTGGAATTGGTCGAAACTAGAACATGCCGGCGCAAGTAAGATACTGTCACCTCGTTCGGCTCTAGAGCACGCAACTGCTACAGCTTTCTCGAAATCGTTAACGATCACATAAGAAATCTTATTTTTTAAGGCTAAGCCAATCTTCTCCGCAGCTTCACCATATAAGATAGCTTCTCGAGCGCGAGCTTGAGCGACAAGTGCTAAATCGGAAAAATCCGTACCCTTATCTCTGCCTCCAGCAATCCAAATTAATGGACCCTGCGTGAGCTCGATAGCTGTTTTCGCAGCAGCAGGATTAGTGGCCTTCGAGTCATCGATAATTTCCACACCGTTCACAAGTTGAGTTCTTGTCCTTCGATGTGGCAATGGATCGAAATCTCCAAGTTTATCAAAGGCGTTTCTTGCGGATATGCCTAAACTTTCGAGTGCGAGTGCCGAGGCAAGAAAATTTTCTACTGGGATTATTTCGGTAAATTTTTTCGAGATCTCGAATCTGTCCGAGAAGTTTTGTCCAGAGAGATTAAGTTTATGGTCCCGCATATAGCTATTAGGAATATTTAGTGAAGAGTAGATCTTCTTTTTTCCAAATCGGAGTTGAATCGCATCACCTGCTTGAGCCAGCCGATCGCAAAGTCTGTCATCTACACTTGTTATAGCGATATCGTTTTGGGTTTGTTTTCGAAATATTCTTGCTTTCATTCGAGCATAGTTTTGAAATGTGCCATGTCGGTCAAGGTGATCTTCGCTGAGGTTTAGTAATATTCCAACTGATGGACGGAAGTGCTCAACAGTTTCAAGTTGAAAAGAAGAAACCTCTAAGACGGCAAAATCCAGATCTTCTGCTAGTAAGTTTAGAGCCGGAACGCCAAAATTTCCGCCTGCCTTAGCCCGGTGCCCTAAAGAGCAGAGCAAATCCGTTATTAATTTAACAGTCGTTGATTTTCCATTTGTACCAGTTACTGCAATAATCGGGACCTTGAGCTCTCTAAAAGAGAGCTCTATGTCACCGAGGACTCTTTGTGCCTTTTTGTAAATTTTTGGGTGTATACCGGGACTTGGGACTACTAAATCGAACGAGGAAACGTTAGGAGGTCTTCCCAAGACGACGTTCATTTCATTAGGTAAGCCGCCCAAAGAGCAGTTTTCGTTTTGGTCGTACCCGACCGTTTTTATTCCCATGTCCGTAAAAAACTTGGCCGCTGATCTTCCGGTTTTCCCGAGTCCCATGATCAATACGTTTTTCGGAATCGGCGAACTCGTCTTCATCTAAGTTTTAGCGATGAGAGAGCAATTAGAGCTAACACGGTTGAAATAATCCAGAAACGTACCACGATCTTTTGCTCTGCCCATCCAGCTTTTTCGAAGTGGTGGTGAATGGGAGCCATTAGGAATACCCGCTTTTTAGTGAGCTTGAAGGAGACTACTTGTATCATAACGGACAACGCTTCGAGAACGAATACTCCTCCTACTACCATCAATAGAAATTCCTGTCGTATAACCACGGCCATAGTGCCTAGTGCCCCCCCCAAGGCTAACGAACCTACATCACCCATGAAAAGCTGGGCGGGGTATGTATTGAACCATAAAAAACCAAGTCCTCCTCCGACGAGCGCACCACAAACGATCGCGAGCTGTCCGCTTCCTGGGACATGTTTGATAGCGAGGTAATCCGCAATAACCGCATGGCCTGCTGCATAAGAAAGGATTAGGAATGTTCCGGCTGTGATCATCACGGGGCCGATAGCCAGCCCGTCGAGTCCATCGGTGAGGTTTACAGCGTTGCTTGACGCTACTATGACCAATGCGGCCAAAGGTACGTAAAAGATACCGAGATTCGGGGTGAAATTTTTAAAGAAGGGAACAGAAAGCTCTTTGTCAAAGCTTGGGTCTGTATATATAAGAATGGCTACGCCAAGGCCTAGAGCGAATTGCCATAAAAGCTTAGTTCGAGCCGAGATTCCTGCGCTGCTCTGTTGCTTAATTTTTCTAAAATCGTCTATAAAACCCAGCAGTCCGTAGCTTATCGTCAGAGCTATCACGATCCAGACTGCTCGACTGGTTAGGTTTGCCCATAACAAAACAGAAACACAAAGAGAGAGTAGGATGAGTAGTCCACCCATCGTTGGGGTGCCTTCTTTGGCTTGGTGGTCAGGTCCGATTTTTCGGATCGGTTGTCCAATCCGCATTTTTGCTAGTGCTCGGATCAGGGGAGGGCCTACCAAAAGTGAAATAAGAAGAGCCGTGAGTGTGGCGGCTGCGGTTCGAAAAGTGATGTAGCGAAACACGTTGAAAATTACGTGCTGATCCGCCATAGGAGCCAGAAGATGATAAAGCATCGGCTAAGCCTCTTTTACTAGGTACTAGTTAGGCACCTCAACGCGAGAATTCCTTAAGTATCAGTTATTAGCTGCTTCTGACAAGGTATTCGACCAAACGCTCCATTTGCATAGAACGAGATCCCTTTATTAGGACCCAATCATTTTCTCGAAGGGCTTCTTTGATTGATTCTCCCAGCTTTTTGAGGTCTTTCGAGATCATAATCTGTTGACTGGACATACCGTTAGCAAGGGCGCCGGCCCTTACCTTTTCAGCCCAGTCACCAATTAAGAATAAAAGGGACACCCCGAGTTCGGCGGCTAGCTTCCCGCTTTCCCGATGAGCCCCTGCCGAGGCGCTGCCAAGTTCTCCCATGTCACCCAGAACTGCAATTCCACGATTGCTGGTCTTAAGCCGAGTAAGGCTCGTTAGTGCGTTTCTTACTGATTGTGGATTTGCATTATATGCGTCATGGATCACGCAGATGTTGTTCTCGAGAAGGATTTTCTCCATCCTTCCCCGAGGTGGTTCGTATCTACGAAGTCCCTCTTGGATCTGCTCCAGGTTAACCCCCGCTGCGATTGCCCCGGCGCTAGCGGCGAGGGAATTGATCACGGTGGATTCTCCAAGTCCCTTAATTTTAATATTTTGACTTCCAAGATCGGTGACAAGATTGTACGAAAATCCATAGTTACCTAACGACTCTACATCCCGCGCCATAACTTCGGCAGCGTTCTCGTGGCCAAAAGTGATTGTTCTTCCCGGGCAGCGTTCTGATTGAGACATCACAAATGGGTCATCCGCATTGAGAACTGCAGTGGAATCAGGGCCTAAGTTTGCTACCAAATCACCTTTCTCTTTGCTTATTTCTTCTTGGGACCCTAGATGTTCGATGTGTGCAGTACCAATGTTTGTAATGATACCAACGTTGGGTTTAGCCATTTCAACGAGTGGCGCAATTTCTCCGCGATGATTCATCCCGATTTCGATTACTGCGTACACATGGTCACTTCGTCGCGAGAGCAAAGTCAGGGGAACTCCGAATTGATTGTTTAGATTCCCAGAGGTTTTTAAGCAAGGAGAGTCGACACCTAATATCGCTGCGCACATTTCTTTCGTTGTGGTTTTCCCATTGCTTCCAGTTATTGCTACCAAGGTACCGGAGAAAGATTGCCTATGTCCCTTTGCAATGTCGCCAAGAGCTTTAGTTGTGTCTCTAACGGCAATAATCGAACATTTTCGAGAACTCTCCGGTAATTTTTCACGTTGAGAAATTAAAAGGCCTGCCGCCTTCCTATTCATTGCCTCACTTAGAAAATTATGGGCGTCATGTTTGTCTCCGCGAATAGCTACAAAAAGTGCTCCTTCGCGAAGAGATCGTGTGTCTATTGAAGTTGCGTTAAAGGTAGTTCTTTCGCTTCCTTTGATTTTATATCCCCCGGTCCAAGTCAAAATATCACTTGTAGTGAATTCGATAATCAAACTGTTCTTTTCAAAGTTCATTTAAAGAACTCTTTGTTTCAACGCCTGTCGCGCTTCTTCTCGATCGTCGAAGGGAAAACGCTTCGAGCCAATAATCTGATAATCTTCATGTCCTTTTCCTGCGATAACGACGATATCTTTAGGATTTGCTAAGGAGACAGCGGCTGCGATTGCATCTTTTCGATTTGAGACTTTTGTGTATCCAGTTTCAAAAGAAGGTAACTCGGAAGGCTCGTAGAACTTCAGTGCCTGGAGTCCTGTTTCAACATCTCTTAAGATGATTTCAGGATCCTCGTTTCGAGGATTATCACTTGTGAGAAGGGCAATATCGGCATCCTTGGCTACGATCTTTCCCATTATCGGCCGTTTGGAACGATCTCGGTCTCCACCGCAACCAAAAACTACGATTAGGCGTCCTTCGCTCAGTGGTCGCAAGGTCGAAAGCAGTTTCTTAAGTGCATCAGGGGTGTGTGCATAGTCTACAAATACCCGTGGTTGGTAGTCGTTAGATCCTATACGTTCCAGTCTTCCTGGGACCTGGGGACACTTGGCAAGCCCTCGCTTAATAACTGCATTGGGGATATCCAGTGCGAAAGCGATACCTATTGCAAGAAGCGAATTCTCAACATTGAAAGCTCCTATTAGTGGAACACTAACGTCGAAAGAACCGGCCGGGGTAAATACTTCCATTTTTGTGTTGTCAGGTCCACAAGTATAATGTTCACAAAAAATGTCGGCTTCATAGTTTTTTGATTTAGAGACTTTTATGGTGCTTGCATCTTTTTGAGTTACGGCTTCAACAAAATCGAGAGTATTTAATTCCGTGACGTTGATGACTGCGATTCCACCCTTACAGAGATAACGTTTAAAGAGTAGCTTCTTTGCTTCTGCATAGTTTTTCATGTCTCCGTGAAAATCGAGATGATCTTGGCTCAGATTCGATATTGCTGCGACCTTAAACTCGCATCCTGTAACGCGTCCGAGTACTAATCCATGAGACGAAACTTCCATCACCACGGAATCAATATCACGATTTTGCATTCTTCTAAGTGTTTGCTGAATCTCTAAGCTTTCTGGTGTCGTGTTAATATGTTTTAACTTTTCGTTTTCGTATCGGGTTCCTAAAGTACCTATTAGACCAACCTTGCGATTTGCTTCTTTAAGAATAGTTTCGCTTAGTATGCTTGTCGTAGTTTTGCCATTGGTTCCGGTTATGCCGATTAAGTCGAGACCTCTCGCTGGAAACCCGAAGAAAGGTGCAGAAAGTTGAGCAAGGGCTAGTCGACTATTTGCAACCAACAAGGTAGGAATTTCTAAGCTCTTTTTAGGCTCCTTCTCGACGAGAACTGCTCCAGCACCTGCCAACTTGGCTTGTTCAAGAAAAAAATGGCCATCAGTTTCACTTCCTGGGATAGCGACAAACAGATCTCCGGGGAATACACGTCGCGAATCATATTGGATACCACGGAGACGTTTTGAGCTAGGTTCGTTACACAACCATCTAGGGCTCAGTTCATTTTCAAGTAGTGTAGGTAGATCAGAAAGTTTCACTAGGGCGTGTCCAGAGTTCGGAGCGAGGTCAACGTTGGCGTGCCTAATTGTGTTCTACGGGTACGAAAGTTCGCTTCTTTTCGAAAATGTCCACGGCGACTGAACTCGTCGCTAACGATGGTTGCGAATAGAGGTGCAGCAACGGAGCCTCCCGATCGCAACTCTCCTTGTGGATCATCAATCATAATGATACTCACGAGAGTTTCCTTTTCGATACTTGCAAAACCGATAAACCAGGCGATTTGACTATTGTCGCTGTACCGTTTTTCTGCTGCATCGTACTTTTGGGTCGTACCAGTCTTCCCCGCAACCTTGGCTCCAGGAATGTTCGCTTGTTGCCCTGTACCACCTTGTACTACAGCTTCCAGCATATCGACAACGCGCTGGGCGATTTCTGGCTGAATAATGCGCTTCGCAGCTCCCATTGGTTCTTGTCTCCAATCCTCTCCTGGTCGTCTTCGCGCCTTTATGAAGCGGGGTTCTCTCCAGACTCCTCGATTGGCGAGAGCCCCCGTAGCTACAGCGAGTTGGAGGGGGGTCACGTTTACACCATTTCCGTGCGATATGGAGGCATGGTCGGATTCCTTCCAATTTCGCCAATGTCGGAGTAAACCGGCGGATTCATCTGGTAAGCCCGCTCCGGTCTTCTTTCCAAAACCGAATCTTTCGAGAGTTTTAAAATGTTTCTGTGCGCCGAGTTTAAAGCCAATTTTAGCGGCTCCAATATTGCTGGAAACTCTGAGGATATCGGTCACGGATAGAAACCCATGAGCCGTCGAATCCTTTATAAGCTTGCCCGGAATTTGTTTCTGACCCTGTTCACAATCGAAAGCCTCTGAATCTTCGATAGCGCCTTCCTGAAATGCCCCGGCAACAAGAAAGGGCTTGAGGGTTGAGCCTGGTTCGAATGCATCTGTCCATGCTCGAGCTCTAGTGAGGGGGTAGTCAACTTTTCTGAATTCATTGGGATTAAACGAAGGATATTCTGCCATTGCGACTATGGAACCGTTATCCGGCTCCATCAAGATCGCAATTCCTCCAAGAGCGTTAGTTTCTTGAATTTTCGTAGCGAGCGCCTTTTCAACGTTAGCCTGTGAGCCCGCGTCCAGAGTCAAACTAATGTCCCCACCTAACGCGAGTTCTCGTCTTAGCCGACCTTGAACGAGTGCTCGCCTTTTGCCATCACGTTCAAAGGAAACACTTTGAGTTTTCCCCCTTAGCCAGTGATCTTCTAGGCGTTCAATTCCGCGTTTTCCTTTGCCATCAATATTAGTAAATCCTAGGACTTGGGCGCCGAGTTCTCCAAATGGGTATCTCCTTCGGGGTTCATGCATTACTGTTACCCCAGGAAGATTCGCCTCTCGAACCGCTTGGGCTAGGTCATCTTCTACCCATCGCTTGATCAATACAACGCGCTTAGTCTTCGATAGTCGTTCAAGGATTTGATTCGATTCCTCTTTCAACAACGAAGAAAGCTTTTGGGAAAATCTTTTCCGATCAGAAATTTCAGCGACATCTACCTGAATAGTGGGTGATTTGACACTAACGACAAGTTCAGACCCATGCCGATCGAGTACTGAACCTCGTCCCGCCTCTAGTTTGGTACTCGCAAGCGCCTGAGTCTTACCGAGGGAGGTGCTTCTTTCCTCAAAAAATGAGAGATATGAGGCGCGAAAAGCTAAGACAATAAAAGGGAGAAAAACGCAAGCGGCGGTTAAGCGAATTCGGGCTTTTGTTTTTTCTATTGCACTTTTACGTGACGATCCTGGCTTCGCCTTAGAAACGGATCGAATTCTTTTGGATCTCGTCTCACGAGCCCTTACCACGGAGTTGTTCTTTCGAATTCTTTTCATTATCGGCGGCCTTTTCGATATCCGTTGTCACGGAGAGGAATGTGTATGACTTTGTTCGTTCGTTCAAAGCCGCGTTCCTGAGCCTTCAATAAGAGTTTTTTGGGATCTTTCATCTCTGTTAGTTCTATCCTTGCGTCTCTCTCTCGTTCCATTAGTTGACGCTCGGTGGCTGATGATGAACCTAGATAATATTGCAGATCAACAATGTGAATTCTTAGTCCTACAAGCGCAAGTGCAAGCAATGTAACCGTAGTCCACGTGGCATAGGGGTTTGTTAAAACCCCGGCAATTTTCCTTAAATGTTTCGCCCGAGACTGACGAACGCCGAAGATCCTGCGTAATGACTCCAGTCGACGCGTTTTGAGGTTAGCTGACATCTTGTTTTCTCGTTTCTTCAATTATATGTACTGCACCTCGAAGCTTTGCCGATCGAGATCGAGAGTTATTGGATAATTCCCTTTCATCAGCTACTAAGGGACGTTTGTTGATTCTTCTCCATACGGGCTTTTTGCCGCAGATGCAGAGAGGAATCTTCGGCGGACATACGCAACCACGTTCCCCATCTCTGAAGGCATGTTTCACCAATCTGTCCTCTAGGGAGTGATAAGAAATTATGACTAATCTGCCTCCCGGCTTTAGGAACTTCGGAGCATCAAAAAGCAGCTTTTTAAGGTGAGTCAATTCTTCATTTACCGCTATGCGGAGAGCTTGAAATACTAACGTGGCCGGGTTGTGGCGTCTTCCTCGACCGATGCCGGCTTTATTTATTACCTTAATGAGATCTGAGGCTGTTTGAATTGGCTCCTTCTCTCTCGAGGAAACTATTGTCCTCGCAAGTCGGTAGGAGCCTGGTAGTTCGCCATAGTCGGCGAACCAACTTGCGAGTGTCTCTTCTGAAGAAGTAGCAAGGAGGTCGGACGCTCTGTATAAAGCAGCATCGTCCATTCTCATATCTAAGGTGGCAAGCGAGGTACAAGAATCTTTAAATCGAAATCCACGCGTAGAAGAATCAAGTTGACGTGATGAAACACCCAGGTCTAAAAAGATGGCATCTACATGGTTAATACGATTCTCCTCTAAAGTGGTTTTGAGATCGCTATACGAACGATTTGCAATAATCACACGATGCTTAAATGGATCAAGACGCTCTTGGCCTACTAGAATCGCAGATTTGTCCCAGTCCAATGCGACAAGTGTTCCGCCGGGTGCGGTTAACTTAAGTATTTCTTGGGCATGTCCGGCATCTCCTAAAGTGCCATCCACAACTGTTGCGCCAGAGGAGAGCGCGAGCATTTCCATAGCTTGATTTAAGAGCACGGGTTCGTGAAAGTTGGCGCTCATTCGGACACCACCTGATGATCTTCGGCTTTTGCTTGGGTGATTACCGCACTAGCGCGAAGATTCAAATTCTTATCAGAAAGATCGGGGTGCTCCGGAGCACCTTGGAGGCCCAAGCGAAAATTGCCCCCCAACAATTAATGCTCGGTCAACGTCGATTTTCCGGAACACCCCATCTCTCAATCGAAGGCATTGCCTCCGTTTTCCCTCACGTCCAACCTCAATCAAAAACCTGCCTCAGCCGCTACCGAGGCGATGGCCTCAGCTTCGTTCTGAGGAACATCAAGCGCTGTATTTAACGCGGCACGATCCCAAAGTTCGATGCAATTTCCCGTTCCCAGCAAAGATACTTCACGATCGAGGGAGGCAACTTGACGAAGGGCTTGTGGTATCGAGATGCGACCATTGCTATCGATAGGACAATCCACTGCATGCCCCATTAAAATCCGTCGAACTGTCTGAACTTTAGGCTGCACGGTAGACATTTTTTCGAGTCTATTTTCTATCTCTTCCCAGCGCGCCGCTGGGAAAATTCCTAAAGCTAAGCGGTCCACGAGTCGAGTCACTACCGGAGCTTTCCCTTCAGCAAAGTCGAGTTCCGGGCGGAACGCCATCGGAATGCTGACGCGTCCTTTTGCGTCCATGGTGTGATCGTATCTACCTTTTGCCATTTCACGGGAGCTTCGTTCGGTTACCTCTCCGACCACTACCGGGCCGGTTTGTCACCTTTTTTGAATTAAAGCCCTAAAGAACCACTCTTTACCACTTCAACCCACTTAATGTCCTCTTTTACCGTGCTCTGGGCATGAATACAAGGATAAACGAAGAAAAATTCTCTTTTTTTAGCCCTGCCATATAACACTATATGGAGTGGTTTAAATCATAAGAGCATACAATATGGTGTATGCGAAAAATCTTAGATTGAGATGCAGCGCGAACTATCATTTGAGAATTAGCTTGAGGGAATATCGCCAGAACGTTTGGGGCGTTTATCTAGTTAATTTGACCGAGAATTTTTTCAAGACGAGAGTTTACCTCGACTGCCTGCGTCTCAGGAAGTTGATCGACGGACGCAGGCAATATGGCTTCGAGAACCGCTTTTCCTCCCTCCTGAAGAGCTTTGGCTGAGTAACCACCTTCTAAAAGAATTGCCAGACGGCCACCACATAATTCATCCGCGAGTGCTCTTATAATCAAAGTCATCCCTTTAAAGCCTGTTGCCGTATTTTCCATTTGTGCGAGCGGGTCAGAAAAATGAGAATCAAAGCCACATGATGCAAGAATAATGTCTGGCGCGAACTTTCTAATAGCGGGTTCTATCACATGTTGAAATACACCGATGTATTCCTTTTCACCGCAATGAGGTGGCATGGGGACGTTAAGGGTAGCGCCTTCGCCTTTTCCAAATCCCTTCTCTGAGGGTGAACCTGTTCCTGGGTAAAACGGAAATTGGTGTGTAGAAATGTAAAGTGTATTCGGGTCCCCCTCAAAATGGTGTTGTGTTCCATTTCCATGGTGAACATCCCAATCGACGATCACTATCCTCTCCGCTGCCTTAGACCTATGAAGATTTTCCGCGGCGATAGCAATATTGTTAAAAATACAGAAACCCATGGCCTTTTCTGCTTCGGCGTGATGTCCTGGTGGACGAGAGAAGGCTAGGCCGGAGCGTATATCGCCATCGGCGATTTTCTGAGTCAGCTCGATGGCTGATCCAACTGCTAGGCTCGCTACTTGTAGGCTGTTCTTGCACCAGTAAGTGTCCTGATCAAGCTTGATTGAGTTAGCTGGAAGCTCTTTGAGATTCTTGAGGTAGTTCGGAGAATGGACAAAGAGGATTTCAGAATCTTGCGCTAAGCGAGCCTCAATCGCCGTGACCTTGCCTTGAAGTTTTTTTATGCCAGCTTCGACTTCAATAAGACGATTCGGGTTTTCGGGGTGGCCCGTAGGACCCTTATGCAGTTTAAAGCGCTCGTCTAGCACTATTCCGATGTCTCTCTCTTTTATCATCTAGAAAATTTCCATGAGTAGGAATCCGGCCGCTCGACTAATAAACAATAGAAATATGATCTTTTCACGAGGATCGGTTTTTGTTCCGAGAGGTTGTCTCAGATGCCGCTTTGCTCGAACCCTCTTTGGTAGAAGGTTGTTCTAACTCGCCAATTTTTTTAGCGAGGTCAGAAAGTTGTTCGTTTAGCCTCTCGATATCAGAACGACGTGGCAGGTCTAGAATCCGAAAAACTTTTTCGAAACTTTGTTGGAGGACTCGTTCTAGATCTTTTGGTGAACAAGCGACCCAATTTGATAAATCCGAGTTCTGACCTTGTGAAAATTTTTGAAAATTACGCTGAAGTTCCTCGAGGCCATCGCTAGCATCTCCGACGCCCCTTCTAATAGCGTTGTACACGACATCTCCGCCTCTTTGGAAAATCTCAGACAGGAGGTTTCCTGGCACCTCGCGATTTGATCTCTCGGTATCGACGAGAATCTGAGAGAGAGTAACTCCCGTAATGTCCTCACCTGTTGCGTTATCAATGACTTCTACTTCTTGGCCGTCCTCAAGGAGTGTTGCGATTCCTTTGAGCGTGATATAGCGACTCGTTTCCGTGTTATATAGTTTTCTGTTGGCGTAGCGCTTTATACGGATTGGCATCAAACACTCAGTATTGGCAGGGGAAGCAAAGATCGCACTCCACTTGCAGAGAAGCTAGCATAGCATTCGCACTGATCCTTTTTCTTCATGAATAGAATTTATCACTTGTTAGTACCAGCGGTGTTCTTAATGTTTAGCCTTGTAGGCCACGTTTAGAACCGTCTAAATCGACGCGGTAAGGGTTACGCGTGCTAGCAAGGGAAATGTTTGCAAGAAGACGTAAGCTTTAGACTGCAACTTAATTTTTATCTATTCGCCTTTGTTTTCATGCTGTTCCCCAGGAGTTACGTCAATCTCATCTTTTCCTGACACTCCGGCCTTAAAATTTTTTATCGCTTTGCCTATACCTGTTCCTAATTCTGGAAGGCGCCTTGCGCCAAAGATAACTACAACTATTAACAAAATTATAGTTATTTCTAGTGCGCCAAAGCCAAACATGCGACACCTCCTTCGTTCACTCCCATTTTGGGAATTCTAGTGTCCCTAGATTCTAGAGGCTAAGCTTCGCTCTCACTTGAAATTAGGTCAAGCAAGTACCCCTCGGGGCCGTTAAGATTAGCGTGTGTCAATTTTTAAAGCTTACGATATCCGAGGTCTTGTGCCTGCTGAGCTGGCTCCCGGTGATGCCTACCGTATAGGGAGGGCTGCGGCGACGTACTTTCACACCGGGGTAATTTGTGTAGGGAGAGACGCTCGCCCTACCTCACCGGATCTTTTCGCAGAGCTAGTCCAAGGCCTGACGGAGGGAGGTCTTTCGGTGATCGACTTGGGCCTTGTCTCAACGCCTATGCTTTACCACGCCGTGGCGCGGTTCGAATCTAAAGGTGGGATCATGATTACTGCCTCCCATAATCCTTCTGGTTATAACGGATTCAAGATTTGCGCAGAATATGCAAGACCGATTGGTGAAGAGACGGGCTTACGTGAGATTGAGGTTTTATTTAAACAGGTTCCCAAATTAGAAAAAGGACGAAAGATTGGAAAGGTAAGCCAAAGGGACGTTTCGGCTACCTATGCTGCTCAATGCCTCGATATGGGTACCCTTCAGAGGCCTCTCACCGTCGTTATCGATGCCGGGAACGGTATGGCGGCGGCGGGGCTCGAAGAGACTCTCGAAGTTTTAGATCTTAAGACGATTAAGCTTTACTACGAGCCAGACGGACGGTTTCCGAATCACCCCGCGGACCCATTAAATCCAGATAATTTAAGAGATTTGCAAAAAACGGTTATTGATGAAGGGGCGGATCTAGGAGTTGCCTTTGATGGTGACGCTGACCGAGCAATTTTTGTGGACAATGAGGGACAAATCGTCTCTTCAGACTTGATTACGGCCCTTCTGGCGCGCACATGCCTCTTGAGGGTTGGAGGAGGGAAGGTTTTATATGATCTGCGGTCAAGTTGGGTGACGGCAGAGGAAATAGAAAAAGCTGGTGGAACTGCAGAAATTTGTCGGGTAGGACATTCGTTCGTAAAGGAACATATGCGGCAAAGTGGTGCAATATTTGCGGGTGAACTTTCTGGTCACTACTACTTCAGGTTTGGAGAACACCTAATCGCCGATGATGCGGTAGCGGCCTTTGTGGGAGTTCTTGACGTGGTGAGCAGCTCTGTTTCGTTCGCTGATCTCGTCGCACCATTGCGCCGCTACCATGCGACCGGCGAATTGAATAGAGCGGTTTCAGACCCAAACCAAGTTATAGAATTAGTTGCGGAAAGATATTTAGATGCGTATGAAATTTCGAGGTTAGATGGCCTCTTGGTTCGATATGAGGACTGGTGGTTTAATCTTCGGCCTTCAAATACCGAGCCAGTTATACGACTAAATCTAGAAGCAAAAACGCGCGATTTGATGGAGGCTCGTCGTGACCAAATTTTAGCTCTTCTCTCGCAATAGAGTTAATTCGCTTTCCTGGTGAGGTAAAGATTTCTCCTCTTTATTCTAGGAGCGATTAAAGAAATTCCAGATAGTGTCGAGATTCTCCAAGCTTAGAGAAGCGCCCGAATAAATTAATACTTTATCGTCATCAACTAACTTCATAAGCGACCCGTAATCGTTTTCGAACACGGAATCCCTATCTTTATTATGTCCAACCATGAAGGAATCGGAGGTCAGGGCACGAAGGCCTTCGATAGGACCGGATGGGCCTTTTAGCGCAACTTCATCCAGCCCGATAAAGGCAGCCTGGATGTGCTTATTGGAATTTGAACAAAAACCAATTCCGCAAGCTGCACCTAAATCGAAACCCAAAAAATTGACTTTTTGAATATCTGCATTGATTGGTCCGGGAAGAATTTCCATGAGACCGGAAAGCTCAGCTTGTGCTTGCTGAAAATAGTCCCCCCAAAGAGATTGATCCAGAGTTGATAGCTCTCCATTTCTTTTGAGTGTCCCAAAAAGATGCTCAGTGAGTTTAGGATTTTCCCTCCTGCCTTGTAGAGGGAGCTCGACTCTCGCTAAGAGCGCACCACATTTGGTCCAAGCTTTCGCAATTGCGTCAATTTTGAAGTCGCAACTATTTTCGAGATGACTTTTGCAAATAATTATAAGTTGTGTTGATGTTTGCGGGGCATAATAAAGTTCTCCTTCGACACGGGCACCACGACTGTTAAATTCGAATTCCCTAGAGTGAACATCTTCAGAAAATATCTTCTCCTCCTTGAATACGGGACATCTGCCTTCTTCAGCAAAGTTGTGTTTTAGTAGATCTTCGAGTTCATAGTCTTTATTGGTCATATAAGTAATTCTAGCTCGCTACAGGTTAGTTGGTTAGGAAGTTATTCGAATGATCGTGGATTCTGTAAGAGCTTAATCTATTCGACTTTTCCGTATTTATTTAGCTTTTCATATATTGAATTATTGGGGAAAGATGAAAAGGCGTATGTGGAGATTAAGAGAGTCGTTGATGTTAAGACTGCAAACAAAGAGATAGAGAGTTAAGATTCCCTTATGAGTAAGAGTGATTTAAAAGCAGAGAGGCGCTCAAAGAAACCTTCGGGCTTGCAGGTGCAGGATGGCGATCGCTTTAGGCCTTTTATGAGAGGTATTATCGTTCA
>CAYOGP010000020.1:0-14347 GCA_964403555.1 uncultured Spirochaetales bacterium
TATGTATTATGTTTAAAGTATACTCTATACGAATTCAACTAGATACCTGTGCTCAGCAATATAATATAGGTTATACTCATAATATATATAGACCTAATTATGAGAATTTCTTCCCTTCTTTCAAATCAATGGCACCCCACACGCAATAAGCCCCTCAAGGCCTTTGCGATTGGGCCAAGCAGTCATAAAAAAATTTGGTGGAAGTGCCAGAGAGGCCATGAGTGGCAGGCGATGGTGCATAACAGGAGTCGTGGTTCAGGTTGCCCAGTGTGCAAAAGTAAAGTGCCGACTCGCGAAAACTGTTTAAGCAATACGGCGCCTCAGCTCGTAGACGAATGGCATCCAAGGAATGAGAAAAGGCCGGAAGAATTTCTACCTATGAGTGGTGCAAAGGTTTGGTGGAAATGCAGATTTGGGCACGAGTGGAGAGCTGTAATTAGTAGCCGTTCACGTGGTTCGGGCTGCCCGGTGTGCAAAAGTAAAGTGCCGACTCGCAAAAATTGTTTAAGCAATACGGCGCCTCAGCTCGTAGACGAATGGCATCCAAGGAATGAGAAAAGGCCGGAAGAATTTCTACCTATGAGTGGTGCAAAGGTTTGGTGGAAATGCAGATTTGGGCACGAGTGGGTGGCAAGGATTGCGAACCGCAGTCGTGGTTCAGGCTGTCCAAATTGTCACCGGAGAAAAGATACTGTGGGGACAAACCTCGCGTCGTCTTTTCCAGAGCTTGTGGAAGAGTGGCACCTAAAGAACGTAGGACGGCCGGAAGATTTTTTCTCTGAGAGCAAAGAACAGATGCAGTGGGTTTGTAAGAAGGCTCATGTTTATTATGAGCAGATAAAGCATAGGACTAGCGGGAAAGGATGCCCCTTTTGTAGTGGGGAGAAAACTGTCCCGGTTAAAAATCTAAAGCCAAAAAAATAACTCCAATTTGAAATTTTATGGTCGTATTCAGCAGTTGGTTAATTGTCTAGCTAAACAACGGCTTTTGAGTTCTTGGGCCTGTTGAATCTCAACGGGTTCCATTCGAGACTTGAGAAGCCCGGAGCGAAGGAAGCGGATATTTTTCGACTCCTTATCCTGAGAATATGCGACTGCGAGCTCGAGCCACATTAAAGCGGAACTCAAATTTTTTGAAACACCTGTCCCTAATTCGTACATTTCCGACAAACGCTCCTGAGACTCTGGATTTCCCAGTTCCGCAGAACGCAAGTACCAACTCGAGGCTTCTCGGAAGTCCTGGCTGATGCTTCCAGAGCCTTTATCGAAAATGCGGGCTAACTGTGTGGCAGCTTCAAGGTCGCCTTCTTGAACAGCCTGCTTGAGCCAGGGGATCACCTCGTCCGCTCGAACGTCACCAAGTTCCCATATGACCATTTTGATTAAAGTTCTCTTGGCTTCGGCATGATCTTGCAGACTTGCTAGTTGGTATAACCGGGCAGCTTCAGCGTAACTTGATAGAACTCCCAAGCCCCGGCGGTATATCTCTCCCAACCGGAAGAGCGCCTCCGCATGGCCCCCTTCTGCCGCAAAGGAGTACCATTTTCTGGCCTCCCGATAGTTTCGTATTTCTAAAGGTCCTTCCTCATATATTATCCCCATATTGAATTGCGAATCTGCAGGGTCTTGTACCTCAGCAAACCAATACCAATCTACGCTCTGTTCAGCTGTTCGGGGCGGTCCACCTTTTTCTTTTTCTATGAGTAGTTCAAGCTGAAACTGCGCTTCGGCATCCCCGGTTTTAGCAAGTTCGTCCAAATGATTTTTTATTTCTACGAACTGCTCCTTAGTGATTTCATTCTCGTCAAACTTTTCATGCGCCGCGTTAGTCTGTGCTGCACCAAAGAATAAAGATAGGAAAACACAAATTAATCCCTTGGAAGCTGATTGTAATGCTGTTCGGCGCATCATTTAACGTATTCCGTTAGCTCTTTGCAGTTCACGGACATAGGTAATGATCTCTCCTACCTCACCGCGGGTGATACCTGTTATTTTTTCCATGTTACCAAAAGGCCAATGGTGACTTTTCACACCTAATTCAACTGCTCTGTAAAATGACGAGTCGTTATGATGACTGGGTTCGTAAATTTTATGTACAAGAGGTGGACCCATACCTGGTTTTCCGGAAGCATGTATACCATGGCAAGAGGTGCAGTTTTTAAGAAAAGTTTCCCCTCCTCTGAGAGCCTCTTCAGAAAACCTCGATGGAATCTTGACTACAACCATTCCGGAGGCGTTTTTCTTACCTTCTCGGTTTTCAAACACGAGTAATCCTGTCACTGCAAGGGCAGTAAGAGACAAGAGTAAAAGTCGCTTTATCATTAGTACTTCCATATCTAACGGAGCCGGACTAGCCTAGAGAAGCCAGTGCGATTCCCGTGTGGCTGGTTGGGTTTTTCGTAAGAGTAGCAGGGGTTCCTGCTCCTACGATGAAACCGCCTTCTTCCCCGCCTTCAGGGCCTAGATCTATAATCCAGTCCGAATTTTTGATTACGTCCAGGTGATGTTCGATAACTATTACGGTATTCCCAAGTTCGACGAGGTTCTCAAGGACCTTGAGTAAGTACGAAATATCGGAGAAATGCAATCCAGTTGTCGGTTCATCAAGAATATAGAGTGTCTTCCCCGTGTCTCTTTTCGCCAACTCTCGTGACAACTTAATCCTTTGAGCTTCGCCTCCAGAAAGGGTTGTGGCTGATTGGCCTAACTGTATATAGCCCAAACCGACATTGGTAATCGTATCCAGGCGTCGTTTGATATTAGGAATGTTTTCAAAGAAACGTGCCGCTTCACTGGCCGTCATACTAAGTATCTCAGCGATATTCTTGCCATTGTAATTAATCTCTAGCGTTTCTCGATTATATCGCTGGCCTCCGCATACTTCGCACGATACAAAGAGATCAGGTAGAAAATGCATTTCTACTCTAATAGATCCGTCTCCTTGGCACGCTTCACATCTACCTCCTTTTACGTTGAACGAAAATCGTCCTGGACCAAATCCCCGCGCTCGAGCTTCAGGGGTTTGGCTGAACAAGTCACGTATCCCGGAGAACAGCCCCGTAAAAGTGGCGGGATTACTCCTTGGAGTCCTCCCAATCGGCGTTTGATTAACATCGATGACTTTGTCTATATGTTCTATCCCTTGAATATCGGTAAACTTGCCCGGCAACTCTTTGGCAGAATACAATCGTTGTGCGAGAACTCGATATAATGTGTCGTTGACAAGCGTAGATTTTCCCGATCCAGATACGCCAGTTATTGAGACAAAAGATCCGAGAGGAATCTCTAGATTAATACCTTTAAGGTTGTTTTCACTACAGCCCGAAAGAATTAGTTTCTTGTCTTTTGTTTTTTTCTTTTTTGCAGCGCGCAAGATTTTCTTTTTTCCGGCAAGGTAGAGTCCGGTCGGCGACTTATTGTTTGAGCAAATCTCTTTAAGGGTCCCGGAGGCAACAATCTCTCCTCCGTTTCTGCCCGCTCCAGGGCCCATGTCTAGAATATGATCGGCGGCTCGTATAGTAGCTTCATCATGTTCTACAACAATTATGCAATTTCCAGAATTCTGAAGCTTCTTTAGGCTCTTCAGAAGCATTTTCTGATCCCGAGAATGTAATCCTATAGAGGGTTCATCTAGCACGTAAAGCACTCCCATCAAATTTGCACCTATCTGAGTTGCTAACCGAATCCTCTGGGCTTCCCCTCCTGACAAGCTATCGCTTGATCGGTCAAGGGTGAGATAGGAAAGCCCTACGTCAGTTAAAAACTGAAGTCGGTCAGTAATCTCTTTAATTAATCGTTCTCCTACTGGAGCGGTTTCCTTCTTTAGCTCAACGGAAGCAAAAAATTCTTTTAGTTCAGAAACGGGTAAGTTAACCAAGTTATTTATAGTTTTACTACCGAATGTAATGGCACAGGATTCTGGTGTCAGCCTAGTTCCGTTGCAAGAGTCACAAGGAACGTTCCTACCAAACTGAGATAATTCCCGTGCGCGTTCAGGGTCCGAAGAAATTTGTCGCTTTAGATCACCGAAAACACCATCGAAAGGACGGTCAACCGTATATCGTCTCCTTCGTTTTTTTAATGTAAGTTTAACTTTTTTATTTCCCGTCCCATAAATTATTGCTTTCTGAATCCGCTTACTAAGTTTTTTCCAAGGAATATCCAACTCAAACTTCAAGCTTGTACCCAATGCAGAGAGATATTCTTGATAGTATTTCCGGTGTTTACCGAGACTCCAAGGTGTAATCGCACCTTCTTTGATCGATAGGGATGGATCGGTAATAAACAAATCCGGTTCAAGTGCATTAGTTTGACCAAAGCCTTTGCATTGTGGGCACATTCCCTGTGGACTGTTGAACGAAAAAAGACTTGGAGTTAGCTCCGGTAGTGAGATCCCGCAGCTGAGGCAGGCGTTGATTGTTGAAAGGATAATGTCTTCTTTGTTTTCTGTGACAAGAGAGACCATACCATCTGTCAACTTTTCAGCAGTTTGAATCGATTCTAGGACTCGGCTTCGAATACGGTCTTTGATTATAAGGCGATCTATAACCAGACTAATGTGGTGATTCGAATGGCGATCCAATTCGATCTCGTCTCTCAGGTCATGATAAGTTCCATCAATCCGAACTTTAGAAAATCCACGGCTCCGGAGCGTATCCAACTCCTTTTTGTACTGACCCTTTCGTCCGCGGACGATAGGAGCATGTATTTCGACTCGTGAACCTCTAGAGAGAGATAACACTTGATCTGCCATTTGGTCTAGAGTCTGGCTCGTAATAGGCTTGTGGCATTTAGTGCAATGAGGGTCGCCAATGCGAGCAAAAAGAAGACGTATGTGGTCGTAAATCTCAGTAGTAGTCCCAACTGTAGAGCGCGGATTTTTCCCGAGAGAACGTTGTTCGATTGCAATAGAGGGGGAAAGGCCTTCTATGTTATCGACATCAGGCTTACCCATCTTTTCTAGAAAGACTCTAGCGTAGGCTGACAGAGACTCTACGTAACGTCTTTGGCTTTCTGCATAAATGGTGTCAAACGCAAGCGAGGATTTTCCAGATCCCGAGAGTCCCGTTATTACCACGAGTGCATCTCTAGGAATTCTTATATCAAAGTCTTTGAGATTGTTTTCTCTGGCTCCTTTGATCTCAATGAACTCTTCGATAATAGGCATCGCGCGTATTGTCGTATGCTTATTCGTCAGAAATTCGAAAATCTTCGGGCTTAAAAGTTGTTCTTCGATCGATGTAGGTCCTACTACGCATATCGTCGATAAACAATCGGTATTGTTCGTCGCTCCGTTCTCTCCTTACCGCTCGAGCTATTTTATCTCGAACATCACCGAAACTACGCTCCGAAGCGTCGCGTCGGTCCGTAACTACAAGGACAGAGCAAGCGTGAGGAAGCTCTACAACTTCGCTCATCGCTCCCGGAGGGAGTGTTTCTGCCAAATCGCGCATCCATCCAATAAGATCTGAGACAGAAGTCCAACCAAGACTCCCTCCACCATTTGGATTCACATAGCTGGTTTGGGAGGCGACCAAAGGAAAGGGTTCTCCAGCAACAACACGTTCTCGGGCTGCTCGTACCTTATCGCAGGCTTCGCTATCGGCCGCCCGTGGTATGAGGATTTGACTAATTTGTACTTCGAGCCCCTCTCCAGTTTCTTGAGCGTACTCGTTCTCATAGATAGTTTTGAGTTCTTCCTCATCTATGCGAATTTTAGACATTACCATTCCTTGAATAACTTTGTGTTGCTCCAGTTCATCGCCAATTTTCTCACGGTACTCGGAAAAACTCAGACCTTGTTTTTCTACACTTGTCCGCAATTCGCTAGCGGTGATGTTATTGTCGCCTGCTATCCCTGCGATCGCAGCATCGATTTCCGAGTCGCTTGCGGAAAGCTCGGCTTGTCTTATTACTTGTCGAATTAGGGCTTGCTCGATCAAACGATCCAAGGCCTGCTCGTGAGTTTTGACTAAATCTTCGATTGTCCCACCTTGTTCTAGAAGTTTGAGAGCTATTGGTGCGGCCATCTTCTGCACTTCGGATAAGAGCACGATTTCGCCCCCGACCTGAGCAGCTACCCCTTCTACCCTTTCTACTGACGCTGCTCGAACAGCTGCCGTCAATATGGGAAAGGCTATTAAGAGGAAGAAAATTATTTTTCTCTCGAATTTTCGAAACAACGGACTAAGTCCCACCATTGTACTACCTGTCAAAATCTTCTTTCCTATAGGTTAACCTGCTTATGCAACTTTTGTAGTTTTTGATTTTTGAGGAATTTCTCTTTCGAGAAACAAAAAAGTTCCCAACTGCGATCAAAAGCCGATCTTTCTCAAGGCAAAGCTTGTCTCTTCTACGTTAAAGTCGGATATACCCTCCAGATACCACGTGTTCTCACCTTCCGGATCGCAGAGGACTTGTGTGGTAGCCCAAAGTCCTTGTTCCAGAGGCTTAAAACTAGTTCTATCAGCTCGTCTTGCATCACCATCACAACGTAGGAATTTGTGTTGCTTAAAGAAAGGAACGAGCGCGTTTTTCAAATCAGACGGGTTCCAAATAAAATCCTCATCTTTACGTAAGATGGAGGCTGCTCCCACATAATCCTGTTCAGATAAAGCCCTTACGAAAAGGTGTAATTCCTTTCTAATTCGGACGGAAAGTTCTCTGAAATCGATGCGATTAGGGTTTCGGCTCAGGCCGGTTTGTTGTTTTGACCCAAGTTCTGCTGACTTGTTGTTATGAAGGCGTGTTTCCCATTCTCTTAAAAGACTAGAGTCAACGTTCGAAATCTCGGAGTGAAGATATTGCTCGATTTCCTCAATCGACTCGTTTTTGGCAGAGTTTGGAACGTTTCTGAGAAGTGTTCCGTATACACTAGATAGATACCTGAGCAGTAACCCCTCAACGGCTTCTAACCGATATTTTCTCACGTAATCATCGAAACCGATACGTGCCTCGACCATCTCCCTAGCAATGGACTTGGGTTTTATGTTTTCTTCACCAATCCAAGGGTGATACTCAGCGAAAAGATCGAAAGCCTCATAAATTTCCCGGGCATTAGGCTTGGGGTGGGTCACTAATTCTAAACGCCTAACTCTCTCTTCGTACGGTACCTGGCGGGCCTTCAATTTGGCGCGTAGCTCGCTCTTCGCCGTTCTTTCTTGTGCATATAATATTGGTCTTGGTTGTTCGAGTACCGATTCAACCAGAGACATTACATCATAAGGATAAGAGGGATCATCCTTCGATAATGTATCTAGAGCTTCAACTAGAAATAAAGAAAGACTGTGATATAAAGAAAATTCCTGCTGTAGATCTTGATCGACAACTAGGCCTCGAGCAGAATTATCCGTTTCTTTCGTCAAAAGAATGATTTCCGCATTTACAAGGGCACGGAAAAGCTGAGCAGCTTCTCTCCTCAAGCGTGACTTTCTTGCGTTTCCTGCATGAGAGCGATTTATAACATCGATAAGGTCCCCATATCCCCCACGCTTTCCGCGGATCCTGTTATCTCTCTGCAATGAGTTCACAATTATTCCATGATCTATTTGGAATTGTGATCGTAAGGTCTCAGGAGGGGTGTGTATTAGTCTCTGGAAATCTTTTTCATTCCAAACGAGCTCTCTATTACTAGAAGTTCTTTTCACGCGCCTGTTCGATTTAAAGGGCCTGGAAGCTTTTCTTTTGATCATGTGTTGTGGTGCCTGACAAACGACACTCCCCCGGTCATCGAATCCTTTTCTACCTGCTCTTCCAGAAATCTGCTTGAATTCTCGAGCCGTAAGTAAACGAAGTTTCTCGCCATCGAATTTAGAGAGTTTTGAAAAAACGACAGTTCGAATAGGAATATTGACTCCAACGCCCAAGGTGTCCGTACCGCAAATTACTCGTAGGAGTCCTTGTTGCGAAAGTTGTTGAACAAGAAAGCGGTATTTTGGTAATAGTCCTGCGTGGTGAAGGCCAATACCATTCGATAAGAACTTTTTGATGTGCTTTCCATAAGGCGTGTCGAAAGTCGCGACCTTCAAGGTATCTCTTAAGATCTGTTTTTCTTCTTTTCCGATAAGTTTGGCGCTTGTTAATGCTCGTGCAAACCTTGCGCAGTCACGCTGAGTAAAACTAACGACGTATATTGGTGCGCGTCGATCGTGACATAAATCTTCCACAGTTTGGCGTAAAGGTGTCTTGCTGTATGCAAAATCGAGAGGTACCGGGCGTATATCCGACCAAATATGTCGTACATCTCTTTTAGAATCTCTTTGAAGCCTCTCTCCTATAGCAGCAGTGTTTCCAAGAGTGGCAGACATGAGCAGGAATTGACTTTTTGGGAGAAGTAAGAGGGGCAGCTCCCACGCAATGCCTCTATCTCGGTCTCCGTAGTAATGGAACTCGTCCATTACTACATAATCAGCATCTGTATGCTCACCTTGACGTAGAGACATATTCGAAAGTACTTCCGCAGTGCAGCAGATAATAGGAGCAGACCAGTTAATGCTTGCATCTCCCGTAAGCATTCCAACATTTTCTTCTCCAAAGAGTTCACATAAAGAAAAAAACTTTTCGTTCACTAATGCTTTAATAGGAGCGGTATAAAATGAACGTTTTCCTTCGCACATTGCTTTGAAATGCAATCCCAAGGCTACAAGTGATTTACCCGATCCCGTAGGAGTTTCAAGAATGACATGATTTCCACTGATTAGTTGTAGTAACGCTTCTTCCTGGGCTGGGTAGGGTTCTATACCGGTTGTTTTTACCCAGTCGAGAAATTGATCGAAAATTTCATTTCCATCTTGAGCATATCTTGAGGAAGTAACTCGTTTTAAAAGAGCAGCGTTATTTGAGACTAACTTATAGTCATTGGGAAACTCGGCTGACACATTAACCGCGCTTCGCAGAAAATTCGTGCATAAATCTTGCTAGCTCTCTGCAACCATTTTCTGGGAATGCGTTGTAAATACTTGCCCGCATTCCACCAACCGATCTGTGCCCTTTAAGGTTATGAAAGCCATTTTTTTCAGCTTCGAGAAGGAAAAGTTTATCCAATTCAGGAGTAGACGTTTTAAAGGTTATATTCATAACCGATCGGCTATCAACTTGAGCAGTGCCCTGGTAAAAATGACTTTCATCGATCACATCGTAAATCATTTGAGCTTTTTTATTGTTTCGTGTTTCGATGGCATCGAGGCCTCCCTCCTTTAAAATCCATTGAAAAACTCGATCCATGACAAATATCCCAAATACCGGTGGGGTGTTATAAAGAGAGTTCGTCTCGGCAAAAGTTGAATAGCGAAGCATCTTCGGAAGAGGCCGATCAACTCGGGAGATGAGATCATCTCGTATGATGACTAGGGTAACTCCAGCGGGACCTAGGTTCTTTTGTGCGCCGGCATATATGAGGCCGTATTTTTCTATATCAAGCTTTCGAGAGAAAATATCACTTGAGGCATCACATACGAGCGGTACGTTGGGGGAACAAGAAGGTTCCTCCTTCCACTGGGTACCGAAAATCGTATTATTTGAAGTGTAATGGACGTAGTCTGGGTTACTGCTAGGTCGTAACGAGTTCTGAGGTGGAATACGATCGAACTTAGAATCGCTCGAACTTCCTGAGATATGAACTCGGCCGTAGATCCTAGCTTCCTCTATGGCTTTTTTAGACCAACTGCCAGTTTCGAGGTAATCCGCGACTCCTTCTTCTCGAAGTAAATTCGCGGCGACCATCGCGAATTGGAGAGTTGCCCCTCCTTGGAGGAAAAGAATGTGAAAATTGTCTGGAATTTTGGCTATCGATCGACATCCCCTAACAGCAGACTCAATGATGTGGCCGAAAGAGTCTCCTCGATGGCTATGTTCAAGGAGCCCAATCCCGGTTTGTGAAAGGTCAAGTATGGCGTGGCTTGCTTCTTCGAGAACCTCCTCCGGCAGAATAGCTGGGCCCGCACTGAAATTTAGTTTTCGGTTACTCACGGCCACTCCGACAGATCTTCTCTCAGTTTCCGCGGAACATCTCGCGTCTTCTGAAGATAAGTAGGTATTTCGCATAAGTGTGATGAAACGTACATATGACTCTTTATCTACAAACCCATAGGGAAAGCTATCAGTTCTTCCAAAGTTTCCCGAGTTTGCTAGAAATGCTTCTTATGTCCAGGTTCTGTACATTACTGGATCAGAATCTGCCAGCTCGCCGAGAATTTCTCAGTTTAAGAGGATTTCCAGAGCCGAGAAGATTAGACCTAGCATCTGTAGCGGAGGTGGGCAATGAGGACGCTTAGCTCGAATCTTTTCAGCTTAGGGCAGGAGGAAATCAATTGGATAGCTTACCACTTCTGGAAGCGGTTGCTTTAAACCGCGGAATCCTTCTAAGGTGTTCTGGGAAAGCTCACGCCTACCGTAGTATGCGTCTACGGTTAACTTTTGACATAGGAATAGTTGAACCCCGGGCAGAGCGCTCCCGCTTGAGCTTTGAAGTTTCTAAAAGAGAGCCTGAACCGACAAGTCTAAGTGTGTGGGATGAAGAAGAACCTTGGTGGAAGGTTTTAGGACATCCGCTGGTACTTGTAGAGGAGCACGCTAATGAATGTGTCCGCCTCCAATGGCGCCATAATGACGACAACCCAAAAATTATTGAACTTTCTGCGAAGGATAACTTCGTACTGGCGAAAGAAATCTTATGACAAGTCATTTACTTATTATCCGCCACGGCGAGACAGAATTTAATGCGACCAGGGTTATTCAGACCCCGGACGTCCCTCTTTCAGCTGTTGGTAAGGCCCAGGCTCGTCGCCTAGCCGAGCATTTGGAGGGTTTGTCCCCAACGCTTATTGTGACAAGTGATTATCAGCGAGCTCTAGATACTACTTCCCAAATCGTAAAATTAACCGGTGTAACAGTCAGTAAGTCACCACTTCTCAGGGAAAGAAATTTCGGCGATTGGCGAGGGACACCCTATGCAGAGCTAGATTTCGATCCATTTGATCCTGATCGAATCCCCCCTGGTGGGGAAAGCTGGGACGACTTCAATGCACGTGTAGAATCCGCATTTGACCATATTTGTAACGTTGCGGGGAGCTTGAAAGGACGACTAGTAGTTGTAACTCATGGTCTCGTTTGCAAAGCCTTAACGAATAACCATTTCAATTCTGGAAAGAACTTAATTGATGAGCCTTGGGAAAATACTTCAGTAACTGAAGTAGTGGGACCTCCTTGGGAATTTCTTCGGATAAACTGTACCGATCATCTTGCAGAATCTTCCTCCGACAAAGGAGGAATCGCATAAGTTTTACTTGTCGTGGAGATAGAACCGAGTTCCGCAGATATCGACACGATCCTCAGAGAAATCACAATTTCGCTCCCGAGCCTTTTCTAGTATGTAGTCACGGTCAGCGACCAAGATATCCAACCCTCCTAATCCTGGACCTCTTTCATCATTAACTTCAACGAATCTTATTTTTACATTGTTCAGCTCGATATATATCTCGTTTGTCTTTTCTACTACATCAAGGTCAGTAACTGAACCCCAAAGTTTTGCGAGACCTAGAGGATCATAGCTTTGTAGTTCGACGCCTAGGTAGTCGACTGTGACATCTTGTTTAATTTTATCTTCCCACCCTAATCCGTTTGCAGGCATCCAGTTGCCTTGAAAGTCTTCAAATTTATCGTATTCAATTTCTAAAAACGCTGCCTTAAGGTCTGCCGGATGGAGTTGACAAATATTCCATCCGTCTTGTTCAGATTCGTGAGCAATCCTTATACCTAAGTCAACTGCTTTCTGGCGGATAGCGCGCTGGTTTTCAAAAGTATCTGCTTGAGTGATTACCATGTAGCCACCATCACCGGATCGTCTCTCGAGATAGCGTCCTCCCGCTGTATTTTCTTTGATTGGCGATACAACTTCGAGAAAGTTTCTACCTATGGACATCAAGTTATTTTCTAGACCAAACATCGCTACCTCGGGATCAACATAGCAAGAGTTAATTCCGAGGATATCCGTCAGATTTTTTACTGAAGAATCAAGTTTGTGAGCGACAAGGCAGATTTGGCGAAGTTGAATAGTCATTTAGAATTGAACTCCTAAAATATCGTATTGCTCTCTCGGAGAATTTTTATTTCTTCATCAGAGAAGCCCCAATCAGAGAGCGTTTTTTCTGTATGTTGACCCGGGTGGGGAGGAGGGAGATCTAGTGATGGCTCTGTACGGCTAAATCGGGGTGCTGGCGCGGGTTGCATTCTTCCGAAACGTGAAACAAAAGTTTCTCGATGGACATTTTGAGGATGTGCGTACGCCTCTTCGGAAGTTAGGACTGGAGCAAAACATATGTCACTTCCCTCCATTATCGCGCACCATTCGTCACGGGTTTTCTCAGAAAATATACCCTGAAGTTTCTTTTTTAGTTTAGGCCATTCTTTTACATCATTTTGATCGGGTAATTCTTCAGGAGACATTTCAATTTTTTCGAGCAACTCAGCATAAAACTGAGGCTCTATAGATCCAATCGAAATAAATTTTTGATCCTTAGTTTCGTAAACATTATAGAAATGAGATCCCGTATCTAATGCATTTGTTCCGCGTTTCTCACTCCAACGCTTCCCTTGCTGAAGAGAATGTACCATCGTTGCTAAGATTGCTGATCCATCTGTCATTGCCGCATCAACAACTTGCCCCTTACCCGAGCCGGACCTTTCAACCAAAGCCGTAGTTATGCCAAAAGCGAGAAGCATTCCACCACCACCAAAATCTCCAATCAAGTTTAAGGGAGGGACTGGCGCATCTCCTTCGCGTCCGAGGTAATTTAGAACCCCAGAAAGAGCGATGTAGTTAATATCGTGCCCAGCAGCGTGAGCAATAGGCCCTTCCTGTCCCCAGCCCGTCATTCTCCCGTAAATCAAGGTTTTGTTTCTCGCCATGCAAATATCAGGACCTAACCCAAGCCGTTCCATGACACCCGGTCGAAATCCCTCCAAAAGAACGTCACTCTCGCCAATCAGACGAAGAGCAGCCTGAATGCCATCAGAATTCTTCAAATCCAATGCAATACTTCTTCGTCCTCGATTTAACAGATCCCCTGAGGGTCTGCTTCCGTCACGTCTCTTGGCAGGAATTCGATCGATCCGGATCACGTCAGCTCCCATATCTGCCAACATCATCGCCGCGAACGGTCCCGGGCCGATGCCGGCGAACTCCACAACACGAATTCCGTTTAATGGTCCCATGGGCGTTAATCCTCATAATCAGAAGTATCATAAACTTGGCTTAGGAACATCCTAAAGTTCAAGCGTTTTTTGGTGCGACTAGGTCTAAAAATCGGTTAGTTGGTTTTGCTGTTTTTTCTACTCAGTTGTTTCGGCTTCGAAATATGTTTAAAGCCTTTAACAAGTAGTTTTAAGGCTTGATAGTGAATAAGACCAATAACTTTGAAAGTTAGAAACGGGCGTTTTAGAAACGCCGATCTCAATGTTGTTTTATTTAATTCGCTTAGAGAGCCTGTTAAGTTAGTTGCTAGCTTCAAGTTACCGTTCGCATCGTAATAATCTATTGTGAAGCTTAAGTATTCGTCGTTATCTATGAAGTTAAATTTGTAATTCCCATTGCGTTCTAGAAAAGGAGACACATGAAAAACCTTGTTTGCTTCTAACCAATCACTTTCTTTAATGGGTCGCTGGTTTTCGTGAGCACATAAGTATGTGTGAGTTTCACCAAAAGTATTATTTACTTCGGCTATTACAGCTCTAAGTTGATCTTTAGAATCTCGACACAGCCAAAAACTTACAGGATTAAATCCGTAACCAAAAATCCGTGGCATGCAAACTAGAGTAATGGTGCTGATCTCGGATTCCGGTTTTTCATTCCCCAATATTTCTTTTGCCCAAACCTCAAGACTGCTTCCGTCACGTTTGCCATGGTCTTTTAGATAAAAGCTAGCGACTCCCCACCGATTCACCTTGACGACATGATTCAGATAACCATTTTCGATAAACGACAGAGGGAGTACTAAATAAAAGACACGATATCCAAACGTGTTGGTTTTCGAACCTAATCTTTTGTGAGTGACCTGTGCTTCAAGAAGTTGTAGCTTTAATGCCATGGGATTTCCGCTCCGAGTGCTTGCGCAACTGACATGGCACTTGTAATCCCGTCTTCGTGGAACCCATACCCAGCCCAGGCTCCACAAAACCAAAGTCCATTTTTTCCTTGAATTTCATCAATCTTCTTCTGCGACCTAACGGCTAGCTGATTAAATTCAGGGTGTTCGAAAACACAATCGTGCCTTATGAGTTCAGTCGCAGGCTCTCGAGCTGGATTGAGGGTAACAATGAAAGGGCGAGATGTTTTAAGCGGTTGCAAGTTATT
>CAYOGP010000021.1:0-14072 GCA_964403555.1 uncultured Spirochaetales bacterium
CCCCGGGTTCAGCTCTTCGACTACTCGATTGAGGTGGTGTAGGGCATATTGCATCTCTGCCTCAGTTCTTAAAACCGCCTTTAAGAGCATCTTCAGAGCACCTTTCTCGGTAAAGACGGTCGAGGAAGCACAAAAGGCGTTTGTAGAAGAGGCAGCTTTCAGCCATCCTATCAATTGTAGTGTTAGAAAAACGACCGAATAGCGTCCCTACAAGAACGTCAGAAGCACGACATGTCGTAGCCGTGATAGGGGGAGCTACCGCCGGAGCAGAGATCGCCGGGAGGCTAGCCTCCCAGGAGACTGAGGTCGTTATATTTGAACGGAATCCCCGTCCCTACGGAAAAATTGAGGATGGCCTCCCCCGCTGGCATTCGGCCCTTAGGGATAAAGAGTGCGCAGCAATTGACGAAAAACTTCGGCACGAGAACGTCCGCTATGTCCCCTGTAGCGCCCTGGGGAGTGAGCTTTCAATTGAGGAGTTAGTCCACGGCTGGGGGTTTTCGGCAGTTGTACTAGCTGTCGGTGCATGGAAAGATCGGCCCCTACCAATACCCGGCGCTAGTGCCTATGTAAACAGGGGGTTGGTCTATCAGAACCCTTTTATAATTTCTTTTAATCACTCCGAAGACCCAACCTTTTCTGGAACCCGTTTCGAAGTTTCCGATGGAGTCCTCGTTGTAGGAGGAGGATTGGCATCGATTGATGTAATGAAAGTGTTAATGCTGGAAACAACAAGAAAGGCCTTACGTACACGCGGCATAGAAGTTGCTCTCAATGAGATCGAGACAAAAGGAATTCCCAAAGTCTTGGATGAAAAGGGTCTTCAGTGGAAAGACTTACGACTGGAAGGCGCAACGTTATTCTTTAGGCGCGGACCTGACGAAACGTCACTGGTAGGCATTCCTCGAAATGCTAGTTCAGAGCAAATTAAAAAAGTTCAAAAGTCTCGAGTTAAAGTATTGAAAAAAGCCCAGGAAAAATATCTCTTTAATTTCGAGCCTTTTTCGGTGCCTGACGGTTTCTTAATAGATCGGGGGCGGGTCGCAGGGCTTCGCTTGCGAAGAACCCGTGTTGAAGGTGACTTGCTCATACTCACTGAGGAGACTTTTGATCGCCAAGGAGCTTATGTGGTAAGCTCCATAGGGAGTATTCCGGAACCGATCCCGGGTCTTCCCATGGCAGGGGAGCTCTTCGCTTTTTCCAATCCAAAATTCGGACGCTTTGCGGAACACCCAACAATTTTCGCTGCTGGTAACGCCGTAACTGGTCAGGGAAACATCGTGGCTTCTCGTAACCACGCGCGGCTGGTCAGCGAAGAAGCCTTGGAGCGGTACCTTGGACTTGCGGAAGGAACCCCGCCTAGCCCCGTAATAGGAGGAGAGGTGCAAGTAGCAGCTGAGACAGCTGACCGCGTACAAGCACATTTAGACCGAGCAAGATTACCTTCAGTCGCTTCCTATAGCGCACTAATCGAACGGGTTACAGAACGTCAGGTTGCGGTAGGATACACATGTGACTACGCCGAGTGGATTAAACATTCCACGCCAATTATTGACGCTAAAAATTTTTAAGGATCACCCAGACACCTATGATAAAACTCAAGTACGGCTGTAATCCGCACCAAGCCTTCGCCTCTCTCGCTTCCATACATCCCGAAAATAGCCCTGTAGAAATACTCAATGGGAAGCCTTCCTATATTAACTTTTTAGACGCTTTGAATGCATGGCAGCTTGTCCGCGAAACCAGAATAGCCACAGGAATAGCATCTGCTGCTTCTTTTAAACATGTCTCTCCGGCAGGCGCTGCAGTAGCAACGGAACTTCCAGGTGACCTTGCGCGTGCATATGAAGTTGAAGGAAAAGACCTGACTCCTGCGTCGCTTGCATATGTAAGGGCAAGAGGTGCCGATCCTAAGTGCTCTTTCGGCGATTTCGCTGCTCTCTCTGAACCAGTTGATGAAGCTACCGCAATCTTTCTCAAAGGAGTGGTTTCGGACGGAATTATCGCGCCCCAATACGACGCATCGGCACTCGAAATTCTTAAAACCAAAAAAGGAGGAAGCTTCGTCGTACTCAGAGCCAATCAAGATTTCGAGGCACCCGAGCGCGAGAGTAGGGAAGTTTTCGGTATGACATTTACTCAGGATAGAAATGCACGTCAAATTACTACGAAAGACATCGAAAACGTGGTGGAAGGCAATGTAAGCGACAAGGCTAAGATCGACCTTCTTCTTGGTATGATCTCCCTCAAATACACCCAGTCTAACTCTGTAGGTTACGCGCTTGATGGGCAAATGATTGGCATAGGTGCTGGACAACAATCTAGAGTCGACTGTACCAAACTAGCGGGCTTGAAAGCTGATATCTGGCACCTGGGCAAACATCCCAAAGTTCTTAATCTTGTTTTTAAAAATCACGTAAAACGCCAAGAAAGAATCAATTGGCGAATCCGATTTATTGAAGGAGATCTAACTAATTACGAAAAAGATGAATTATCTAACAATTTAGAAAGTCGACTCGAATTATTAACACCTGACGAACAAAACAAATGGCTCTCACAATTAGACGAGGTCAGCCTGATCTCTGATGGATTCATTCCGTTCCGAGACAACATCGACCATGCTAGCAAGCACGGCGTCAAGTATGTGGCTCAACCGGGAGGATCAAATCGCGACGCGGAAATAGCAAGGGCTTGCCAAGAGTACGGAATGGCTATGGTCCATACTAACCTACGACTCTTTCATCATTAATAAATTTAGTTCTCAACGAAGCTCTTTAACATCCTACTCCGACTGGGGTGACGCAACTTCCTCAAGGCCTTCGCTTCGATCTGACGAATTCTCTCGCGCGTTACCTCAAAGTCCTGACCAACCTCTTCTAGCGTATGATTCGAACGTTCTCCTATGCCAAATCTCATCTTCAATACACGTTCTTCTCTCGGTGCTAAGGTGGAAAGCACGGTTCGTGTTTGATCTTCTAGGTTTCCGTTTATCACCGCTTCTTGTGGATCCACGATGCTGGCATCTTCAATAAAATCCGCGAGGGTGCTCTCATCTTCCTCTCCAACTGGAGTCTCTAAGCTAATCGGTTCTCGAGAAATTTTTAAGACCGTTCGGACTTTTGCCAAAGGTAATTCCATTTTTTCAGCCAGCTCTTCTGGCGTTGGCTCACGGCCGTAAGTCTGAACAAGCGAGCGCGTAGCACGTATCAATTTATTTATTGTCTCGATCATGTGGACGGGAATCCTAATCGTTCGGGCCTGGTCTGCGATAGCACGAGTTATCGCTTGGCGAATCCACCACGTTGCGTAGGTTGAGAATTTATAGCCTCGTTTGTATTCGAATTTATCAACGGCTTTCATTAAACCGATATTTCCTTCTTGAATTAGATCAAGAAACTGAAGGCCTCGATTTGTATACTTTTTCGCGATTGATACTACCAACCGGAGATTCGCCTCAGTCAATTCGGATTTTGCAGCATGGGTTTCGCGTTCAGAAATCGTCAACTTCTTCCCCGCCTTGATTACATCGTCGCGGTTCATGCCAAGTTGTTGCTCTAAAAGTGCAATGTCGTTTTGATGTTTACTAAACCTCTCCCACGCGGAGGCTACCTTTTCCCTATTCCCTCCAAGATTCTCCAAGGCCTTTAAACCCTGCTTACTGGGCTTAGCCGAGAGCGGCGCAAGCTTCGCGAAGGTGTTGCTGTCCACACGCAACCCTCTAAGAATCTGCTTCGTTCTTCGGTTTGCGGTGGCAAATTCTCCGGATAAATCTGAAAAGCACTTTATAATGTTGAATAAAGTAGCCTTCGAAAAACGAATTCCTAGAAGAAGATCAATCGCCTTGCCGTATAGCTTCTCGCAAGGTTTACCAGCTGCATTCGTCTTTTTTATTTCCGACTCAATTCTTCGTAGACGGGTGCGGACATCGAAGAGGCTCTGCTCCCGAACTTCGGGGGTTTCGGCTGGCTCCTCTTCCTCCAAACCTTCTAGGAGAATTTTCAATTCGATTTCTTCTTTTTTATAGGATTCAATTCTTGAAAGGATTTCCCTTAGGCCGAATGGGCTTCCGATAATCGCAAGAAATTGAGCGTATTCGCCTGACTCGATCCTCTTAGCTATTTCGACCTCACCTTCGCGCGTTAAAAGTGAGACTTGACCCATCTCCCGGAGATATACGCGCACCGGATCGTTTGACGATCCGCTCTCACTTGCGGTCGAAGTGCGGTTCGAATCGGATGATTTCTTACGTGAATCTACAATTGTAATTTTATTCTTACTGCAAATGCTCACGATCAATTCCGGGCTGCATTTGACCTGACCAGCAACTTTTTGTAGGTCCTCACGAATTAAGTACCCTCGCCGAGAGCCCTCCTTCAACAGTTTTTTAACCGCCGGAAGTTCATCAGGAACTTTTCGGTCCTCATTTTTAGTTTTGGTGCCTCTTCCAACTTTTAGAATTGGAAGCGTCTTTGACGTGGTTTTGCTGCTCGTACCACGAGTGGGCTGGGTCGAAGGCATGTAGGGGGTCTCCTCGTTCCTCAGTCGTTGTTGTTTGAAGATAACTCTCTGTCCAGCATTTGCATGGCAGAACGTCTGGCTTCGAGCTGTTGCTGCTTTCGACTCAGCAAGTCACCCGGATCATTTCCCTTTATTCTCAGTTCTTTAGTAGTCTCACGAGCCTCTCTCCGCGCGAATTCTTTCCGGAGCCAAGTAGCTGTATCTAAAAACACTTTATTAGCAGTCTCTTGAGAAAGATCTTCAGAATCTTCTGCAAGGACGAACAGAAGGTTTTGTGCGTCGTTCGGAAGATTTTCGCAAGATTTCAACAAATCGCCTGAAACGGAAGCATTTTGTACGACGGCAGTCAATTGTGGCCACGGTTCCGGCGGATGACACCAGTCAAAAAGTTCTACGAGGGGTGTTCTTAGTTCCGGAAAGTGAAGCGCCAAGGATACTGCATCTGCGAGCCTTCGCTCTACGGGAGTAGTGAGTTGAGGGCGGCGAGGTACCAAGTCCTCCCCTGCCGATTCTTTGAGAGTACTCGCTCGTAAGGCGATCTCAATTTCGGACACCTCAACACCCGCCATCAAAGCAAGTTGTCTCGCATATGAGCCGCGTTCTACCGAGTCCGTAATGAGCGCGAGGAGAGGCGCAACGGAGGCGACCGCGTCTGCCTTTTCCCAAGGACTCTGACAGCCCGCTTTTGTGGCGTTTTCAATTGCTAGATCCAGCGCTGGTAAAGCATCATCGGCAAGCTCCTTCAGAGCTTCCGGACCGCGTTCTCGAAGAAAATCGTCAGGATCAAGACCGCTTGGGAGTTGAGCTGCGCGAACTCTCAAACCAGCTGGCAATAAGACCTCTAGTGACCGCAAAACTGCTTTCTTGCCGGCATTATCTCCATCGAACAGTAAGGTCACGTTGTGTGTTCTCCTCCGAAGAGACTTCGCATGACCTTCGGACAACGCGGTTCCACAAGTAGCCAGACTTTCGCGAAGACCCGCCTTAGCGAGGGCTACTCTATCAAAGTACCCCTCTACAATGATCGCACGGCCTGATGTCCTTATTGGCTCTAGTGAATCCGGGAAACCATAGAAAGCCTCTCGTTTCCGAAAAAGGGGAGTCTCTGGTGAGTTCAGATACTTTGGTTCTTGACCAATTTCCAGGGCGCGGCCACCGAATGCAACGATTCGACCCCTAGGGTCCCGGATTGGAAAAGTTATCCGACCCCTTAAAAGATCGTAGTAACCACCGGTTTCTCTTTCTTTCACTAGTCCCGCCATAGCGGATAAATCTAGCCGGATCCGTTCCCTTCCTAGGCTACGAACCAAACCATCCCACGAGTCTGGAGCGAATCCAATTTCAAATCGCTCAATGCTTTTGTTGTCAAAGCCACGCTTATCAAGATAATTTCTAGCTTTTTCCCCAGCCGAATCCAAAAGGCTTCTGACAAAGTACTCTTGGGCCGTCCGATTCGCGTGCTCGAGAGCTTCCGATTCTCCCGCAGGACCGTCCGCGGTCAACTTCAGCTCTATCCCGGTTTCATCTGCTAACGACTTAGCCGCCTCGGGAAACGTGAGATTATCGTGCTCCATCAAGTAGGTGAAAGCATTTCCTTTGACACCACAGCCAAAGCAGTAGTAATACCCTGAATCACCGTTAACAGAAAACGATGGTGTCTTTTCATCGTGAAATGGGCAAAGACCTTTATGGGACCGGCCCGCTTTTTTAAGACCAACATGCCGACCGATCAAGGCTACGAGGTCTACCCTATCTCGGATTGCATCAAGTATGGCTTCCGGAATACGGCTCATACCAACGCTCCGCGCACTGCCCTATCTGGACATTCTCTTGAGTTTCTTGATAGCCCTTTTACGCGCGGCAGCTGCCTTTTTCTTCCGTCTCACACTGGGCTTGTCGTAAAACTCGCGACGACGTAACTCGGTGAGTATTCCCGCTTTCTCCACCTGCTTCTTAAAGCGCTTCATAGCAATTTCAAAAGGTTCGTTGTCTTTAACTTTTATTACGGGCATGAGCTTTTCTATTTCTCTCTCTTGTTTTTACAACGGTATTTCCTAAGAAACCGTACAATTCATGTATGCAATCCAATCGATGCCCGCCACCTGCGACTCCAAGTGGTCCGGTGGCCTGCCTACCTCTCAGTCTGCGGAACACCCGTTGGACCTCAGAGTTTCGCGCGAAAATGCAAAAACCGCGATAGCTACCAGCGTTTTTACTTCACGTAGCTAATTGTTACCGACCAAAGCGCGACGTACTGGAATTCCTAGCTCAAACAGGTGCTCTTTGAGCGCGGGTACAGTTATTTCACCGAAGTGGAAAATGGAAGCAGCTAACGCTGCCTGAGCCCCGCCTCCCCTAGGGGAATCATCGAGCGCTGCGGCAAGACTTTCGGGAGAGCCTCCTCCACCAGACGCGATCACGGGAATATTTACTGCGTCAACCACACTCCGTACCAAGGCCAAGTCATAACCACTTTTAGTACCGTCCCTATCCATGCTAGTCAAAAGCAGCTCCCCCGCTCCATTTTGCGCCATTCTCCTGGCATAACCCACTACACTAATTCCTGTCGGAGTACGGCCACCGTGCGTATACACCTCCCAGTGATCTAATTCCCTCACAAGATCAACTGCAGTATTTGGAAACTTTCGTTTACGCTCTCGAGCCCGAGACAAAAAATCGTCATAGTTATCTATCCTCTTAGCGTCGATTGCTACTAATAGATTTGCACTTCCTATTTTTTGGGCGGCCTCTACAACCAGATCGGGGTTTTCTACAGCAGCGGTCATAACGGAAACCTTATCGGCACCAGCATTTAGTAAATCTCTAATGTCTTGAATTTCACGAACTCCTCCTCCGACGGTCAGTGGCATAAAAACACTTTCTGCAGTACGTGAAACGACATCAAAAATAATTCTTCTCCTCTCGTGGCTCGCGGTGATATCGAGAAATGTGATTTCATCCGCTTCCTGCTCGTCATAATGACGTGCTACTTCGACTGGATCACCCGCATCTACATGATCTACGTACTTAACTCCTTTAACGACTCTTCCAGCGTCAACATCTAAACAGGGAATAATTCTTTTCGTTAACATTGTGCTGCCTCGACTGACTTTAAAACTTTCTTGAGATCCAGTGCACCCGAGTAAAGCGCTCGTCCAACAATTATTCCCGAGACCCCTTGCTCCACCGAAGAAACTGCTCTTAAAATGTCGTTAAGACTTCCAACACCCCCAGAGGCAATCACCGGAATCTCAATTTGGGCTGCAATAAGTTCTGTTTGCTCGATATTAGGGCCAGACGACATTCCATCTCGAGATATATCTGTGTAGATCACCGCAGAGATCCCCACATCTTCAAACTTTTTAACTAGATCGACCGCTCGAACATTACTAGTTTCCAGCCAACCTTCCACAGCAACTAGTCCGTCGCGTGCGTCAACTCCAACGGCGATCCTACCTGGGAAGAGGCTGGCAGCTTTTCGTACAAACGAAGGATTATTCAAAGCCGATGTCCCTAAAATGACGCGATCTATACCGAGCTCCAACCTTTGCTCTACGTGATCAAGATTTCGCACACCTCCCCCAGTTTGAATTGGTACACCGGGCGCAGCCTGAATGATACTTTTGATCGTCTCGTCATTTTGAGGCCTTCCGCCTTTTGCACCGTCCAAGTCAACGACATGAATCCGTTGAATGTTATGCTTGGCAAACTCCTTGGCCACTGATGCGGGATTTGTATTATAGATTGTAGCCTGATCAAAACTTCCTTGTCTTAAGCGAACAACCTGACCCTTGATTAAGTCAATCGCAGGGATTACTTCAAAGTGACTCAAGGCAAATCTCCTAAAGGTAGTTCATTAATAATTTCCGAGATTCCCCACTTAGTAAATTCTACGCGACTGAGCCAACGTGTTCCTTTCCCTGGGTATCGTCGTGCCACTAGAAAATTATCTGTCATCGCTTTCTGTTTTTCATCGAAAATTGCCGACCAAACGCGTCGACCGTTCGGAGCATCGTAGATAGCCACATCAAACGCCACGCTTGCGGGAGCTGCGGCTCCAAACGGAGCACCTTTTCTTTCAATAAATCTTCGTATTTTCCCGGTTAATATAGAATCTACCCCGAACGCAGTCGCGCATATTTTTGCAGCCTCCTGAGGATTTACTGAAAGACCGTTAAGTGCAAGAGACACATCTCTGGAGGGGATAATTAGTAAAACCTGTTTTGAAAGTAATTCCGCAAAGTGTCGCTCGACTATAGCTGCTCCTTCACGAAGTGATTCATCATTAGATATTTTAAGAAACGGAACGATTGCGAGTTTTTCAATTGCGACGCTCGGACGAGATAGCTCAGAGTTACTCTGACCGCGAGGAGAGGGGACACAAGCAGTCACCAGTGCCAAGGTTAGAAGCGAGATCGGCAAACTCACTCGCATTATGATTCCCTAACCCAACTAGCGAACGCATCTAGTAATCGTCTGCCAGCCTCCTGGCTTTTTTCCGGATGAAACTGAGCAGCGAAACACGTCTCTGACGCCACCGCGGAAACGAACTGTTCCTGGTAATCAGACACTCCTACAATAACTTCCTTATCATCTGGAACGGCTCTGTAAGAGTGAACAAAATAGAAGTAGTCTTTATCTGGTAGATTGTTCAGCATTGGGTGGTTTCCTTCAAAATGAACAAGGTTCCAACCAATATGAGGTACCCGCCTTTTTACTGAATTCTCTCCGATTTCTTCGAACCTTGTTACCTGACCACGAAAATATTCAAGCCCTCGAGTTGATCCATGCTCTGAGCTTTCTTCAAAAAGAAGTTGAAGTCCGAGGCAAAGCCCCAGGTATGGATGGGAGCTATCTAAAGCCCTGCGCACGCTCTCATCCAAGCGGAGATCACGAAGCTTACCCATTGCATCAGCAAAAGCGCCAACTCCCGGAAGGACGACGCCGTCAGCTTTTGCAACCTTTTCGGATGCAGATGTAACTTCAACCTTTAAACCAGAGCGATCCAGAGCTTTGGCGACACTCTTAAGATTGCCAGCCCCATAATCGATAAGAGCAATAGAGGGACGCTGATTCATCCGTCGAAAAGCCTACAGGGCGCCTTTTACGCTTGGAACTCCAGACCCTCTAGGATCAATCTCGAGAGCTCCGCGAAGCGCCTTTGCAAATCCCTTGAAAATTGCCTCTGCTACGTGATGAGGACTCTTCCCGTAAACAAGCCCTACATGCAGATCTAGTCCAGCGTGCTGAGCCAACGCTCCTAAAAAATCCTCAATAAGACTCACATCAAATCCGCCAACTCGAGTGTTCTCCAAATCTACTTTGTAAACCAAGAAAGGCCTGTTAGACACATCCAGTGCGACATCAACTCGAGCGTCGGCCATTGGCAGAACAAAGAATCCGTACCGTCGAATACTTTCGGAACTATCTAATGACTGTCTGATTGCTTGGCCTAAAACAATTCCAACATCCTCGATAGTATGATGAAGATCTACTTCCAGATCCCCACTTGCTTTAATCGTTAAATCAAAAAGCCCGTGTTTCGAGAATGATTCGAGCATATGATTAAAGAACGGAATTCCGGTCTCGATCTCGTATCTTCCAGTCCCCTCGATTTCGAATGATATTTCGATGTCTGTCTCTCGAGTTTTCCGTTTGATAATTGAACTTCGTTCACTCATCGCTTGCCTCTATACTCCTCTTCGTTCTCATGCCGCCTGACTCCTCGTCCGCCCCTTCAAGGCGAATCATGACAGATGCACCGTGACCGGGTAACCCTTCGAGGTTCGAAAGACGAATTACATCTTGTCCTAAATTTCGCAACGTTTGAGGCTGAAATCCAACAAAGCTCGTGCGCTTCACAAAATCTTCGACACCAAGAGGGGAGAAGAACCGAGCAGTACCTCCAGTTGGTAGGACATGATTTGGCCCCGCCAGGTAATCTCCTATCGCAACCGGTGAGTGATGCCCCAAGAAAACAGTGCCTGCGTTCTCAACATACTCAAGCAGACTTTCGGGATTCTCAACTGCTAATACAAGATGCTCCGCTGCATATTCATTTGCCAATTTTACTGAGTGGCTTACATCTCTAGTAATTATAGTCGCACTTCTCCCTGCCAGAGCTTTTTTGGCAATATCTTGGCGCCGAAAATCTCTTAGCTGGTTCTGAAGCTCTCTTTCAACTTGAGTGGCTAGACTTGCATCATGCGTTACTAAAACGGCACAGGCGAGTTCGTCATGCTCAGCTTGTGACAAGAGATCAGCAGCTATCCAGGAAGGTCTTGCAGTATGGTCCGCGACGACAAGAACTTCCGTAGGCCCTGCCTCACTATCAATACCTACTTCACCAAAGACAAGTTTTTTTGCAGCCTGGACATACACGTTACCAGGACCAACGATCTTATCTACTTTAGGAATAGTTTCGGTACCAAATGCAAGTGCGGCAATCGCCTGCGCTCCTCCTGCCTTAAAAACCTTATCGACTCCTGAAATTTTTGCTGCATGCAAGACGTCAGGCCGTATAGTCCCATCTCGTTGTGGAGGTGTTGTCATAAAAATCTCTGGCACTCTTGCAACCGCGGCAGGGATTGCATTCATGAGGACACTAGACGGATAACTGGCCTTACCACCGGGAACATACAAACCTACTCGATGCATCGGACGGGATCTCTGACCAAGAAGGCTTCCGTCACTTTCACGAGATTCCCAGTCACTTCCCGCATGATGTTCGTGAAATTCCTTTATTCGCTGGCAGGCCTTTTCGAGTGCCTGGCGATCTGATAAATCAACGAGAGAAGAAGCAGATGCCCATTCGTCTGCAGATACCTCAAGAACATCGGTCGCAATACCATCATAGGATTTCGTAAATTCTCGAACCGCAGAATCTCCCCTGTCTCTTACTTGAGCAACTATTTCCTCTACAGAACGGTTAATCTTGTCGTCAAAAGCAAATCGACGTGAGCAGAGACTCGAGAATGCTGCATCGTAACCAGAGGACGTAGCGTCAATTCGAGGCAAGAGTGATTTTTCTTGCTTAGATGTCATATCTAATCACTCCTTACTTTACGGCCCGATATCGCACGACGACGACCCGCCAAATCTTTATGGAACTCAATTTTCTCAAAACCTTCATCAGCTAACCAAACAGCTACTTGCTCTGCTTGACCCTCTCCCAGCTCAAGAGCTAAGCAACCACCAACTTTTAAATAGTCGTTAGCATTGCTTACAATATTCTCAAGAATTTCTGTTCCTTGCTCTCCAGCCAAAAGGGCAATTTTCGGTTCATGTGCGATCTCTGGAGCAAGCATCTTCAGATCGGCAGAATTTAAGTAGGGAGGATTTGAAACTATAAGATCGAATTCCTTCTGAGAAACTGCTTCCAACCCATCGCCCGCGACGAACCGTATTCGATCCGGAAGATTATGACGGATCGAATTCTCTTCAGCCACTGCTAGTGCAGCTCCTGATATATCTGTTGCAGTGACTTGAACCTTCGACCTCTCGTTTGCAATGGCCACAGCAAGAGCACCACTTCCCGTACCGATATCTAAAACTTCAGCTTGAGATTCCAAAGATTCTAAATACTCCAAAGCTACTGATACTAATATCTCCGTATCGGGGCGAGGAATTAAGACATCGGATGTAATCTTGAATTTCAAGGACCAGAATTCTTTCTCTCCTATCAGCTGCGCAACAGGTATGCGCTCGGTCACTCTTTTACTTACTAACTGCCTGAACTCCGTTCTCTCTTTTTCTTGAATAGGCTTATCGAAATTTAGATAAAGAGAAATTCTCTCTACATTCAAAGAATGAGCTAGCAAACATTCAGCATCGAGCCTGGGAGTATCGAGAGAGTTATCTTGAAAGTACTTTGTCGTCCAATCGAGCAAATCGAGGATAGTCCAGTTTTTCGTCATAGTGACCCTTCAGCGACACGCGATTGCTCCTGCTCATTTAACTTTACAGAGACCGTCTCAAAAAGTTCTTCGAGATCTCCTTCGAGAATTTGTTCCAGTCGATGTAGAGTAATGCCTGCTCGATGATCTGTGACTCTAGATTGCGGAAAATTGTAGGTTCGAATCTTTTCGCTTCTATCCCCGCTCCCAACTTGTAACTTGCGTGCATCCGCACGTTCCAAAGCAAGACGCTCGTGTTCTGCCTCTAATAATCGTGCGCGCAGAACTTTCATTGCCCTCGCTTTATTCTTATGTTGAGACTTCTCATCCTGGCACGTCACAACGACACCGGTTGGTTCATGAGTAATTCGAACAGCGGAATCTGTGGTGTTTACACTTTGCCCGCCGGGGCCAGAAGAGCGAAATACGTCAATTCGCAGATCGGAAGGATCTACATGAATATCTACGTCTTTCGCTTCGGGCATAACAGCAACGGTAACGGTCGAAGTATGAATTCGTCCCTGTGATTCGGTGGTAGGAACTCGTTGAACCCTATGCACTCCTCTTTCAAACTTGAGTGTGCCAAACGCACCTTCTCCTGAAAAAGAAATAATGACTTCTTTATAACCACCCCCTGTACTTTCAGAGGACGAAAGCAATTCCGCAGTCCATCCCCTAGCCTCTGCAAATCGCGTATACATTCGAAATAGATCGGAAGCAAAGAGAGCTGCCTCATCCCCCCCTGCACCAGCCCGAACTTCTAAAATTGCGTTACGACTATCATTGGGATCTCGGGGAACGAGTAAGGAGCGTATTTCTTCCTCGACTAGAGCCAATTCTGTTTCTAATTCCTGAAGCTCGAGTACGGCCAGTTCAGCCAGCTCTCGATCATCCTCATTACTTAATAGACGAGCATCCTCAATACCATTTAAAATCTTAAAAAATCTATCCGACGCGTCAGCGAGAGGTCTTGTCTCGCCGAGTTGCCTCGCAAGGGATCCTATATCACTTCCTGGCTCAGGATTAGCCAGCTTCTGTTCGATCTCTCGAACAGCCTTCTGCGCCTCCCGAAGTTTTTCGGTCCAATCAGCCATACTTTGATCGCTAAGAATTCCTACCTAAGTTCTGTACCTATCGGAAACCTTCACTGTAACCTGCGTCGTCTTTATTGATAGGTTTCATCAACCCTGATTTTGCAGTGAAGTGCCCCGCACGATTGATTAACGGTCGCCAATCGACAGCCCACCCGCAAGCCGTCTCCTATCGCTAAGAATTCATCGAAGCAAGGAATTCTTCGTTAGATTCGGTCGCCTTTACCTTTTCCAATAAAAATTCCATGGAGTCGACTGGGTTTAACGGCGACAGTACCTTGCGAAGGACGTACATCCGGTTCAGGGTCGCCTCGGTCATTAGCAGTTCCTCACGGCGGGTGGCCGACTTATTAATATCCATAGCTGGGTAGGTACGGCGATCGGCCAATTTTCGGTCCAAAACTAGTTCTGCATTGCCAGTTCCTTTAAATTCTTCGAATATAACTTCATCCATTCGAGATCCAGTATCAATCAGTGCAGTACCAATAATCGTAAGGCTGCCACCCTCTTCGACATTCCGAGCGGCACCAAAGAAGCGCTTAGGCTTATGGAGAGCGTTAGAATCAAC
>CAYOGP010000022.1:0-13864 GCA_964403555.1 uncultured Spirochaetales bacterium
TTTGAATTACAGCCTTCCTTTCCGAAATTTTGCAAGGACGACAACTTTTTTGACCCTGGCCTTTCTGGGAGCAAGTCTGACTGCCGTGAACCAGTTAAATTTTCAAGTACAGGCAAACGCAAACGATTTGTCCGGCCACCAACTGGAAAAGGTTGATTCAGAGAGTCAACAGCCCTTTTGGAAGGAAGGCGGCGAACGGCAGGCTTTTTCTCCTCCGAAAGGTGCTCCAGGAACCTTCTCGCACCTTGCCAGCAAAGCCTCTCCGGCTGTCGTGAATATACAGACCGCAAAAAAGCTTGTCCGCAACGGTCAGAGAAATCGCCCAAGACATCCCCTCGAAGAGTTTTTTGGGATGCCTTTCCCAAATGCACCAGAAGGAAATCGATCAGTTCCGAGTCTAGGAACGGGTTTCGTAATCTCTGAAGACGGCTACATAATTACTAACAACCATGTGGTGGAAGACGTGGACAAGATCGAGGTTAACTTCCTAGATGGAGAAAAATTACCAGCCACTGTAGTTGGTAGCGATCCTAAGACAGATATCGCCTTAATTAAGGTTGAAGTAGACAAAGGATTGAAACCACTCCCGCTTGGCGATTCCGAGAAGGTGGATCCGGGTGACTGGGTCGTTGCAATAGGCAATCCTTTCGGCCTAGGCCATACCGTTACGGCCGGAATAGTCTCGGCTAAAAGTAGAGTTATCAATCCCGACCCAGACGCGAGAAGGTTTGACGATTTTATACAAACAGATGCAGCTATTAATCCCGGGAATTCTGGTGGACCTCTCATCAATCTTTTTGGGGAAGTCATTGGTATCAATACAGCAATCAACCCGCGGGCCAACACAATCGGTTTTGCTGTACCGGTAAATATCGCAAAAGACATCCTTCCCCAACTCAGATTTACCGGACGAGTCTCTCGGGGTTGGCTGGGTGTTTACATCCAAGCGATCGATGAAACAACCGCCGAGTTAATGGAGCTTGAGGCAGGCAAAGGGGCCTTAATTTCAAAAGTGGAACCCGGTGGACCAGCCAGTGAAGCCGGAATGGAGCGAGGCGACGTAATAATAGAGTTCAATGGAGAGGAAATTTCCGAAATGGAATCACTCCCACGTGTGGTCGCAAGAACTTCCGTAGGAACAAACGTGAATGTCATCGTTCTTCGCAAAGGAAAACACAAGACTCTCACCGTAAAACTTGGTGAACTCGATGGAGAAGAGCAAGTTGCCTCAAAGACTGATAGTTCAGGAGAACATGAAGATTTAGGGCTTACTGTCGGACTATTGGATGAACGAACTGCCGAACAACTTGGCCTCGAAAACTCGAAAGGAGTTCTCATAAGACAAGTTGAACCAGAGAGCCCCGCTTCCATAGCAAAACTGCGCCGTGGTGACGTTATTTTGGAAGTGAATCAAAAGCCCGTTCCTAGTGTCAGAGCATTTAACGAAGCTACCAAAAGCTCATCTAAAGGAACGCTTCTCTTAGTCCGCCGAGGGGAGGCAGAAATCTTCGTAGCGCTTAAGAAAAAGAACTAGGGATCAGCCAATAAAAACAAAGCCTCCTGACTGACGACTTTAATGCCTAATCCCTCAGATCTCTTTAGCTTTTGACCCGGAGAATCTCCAGCTACGAGAAAATCGGTTTTCTTCGACACGCTCGAAGCAACTTTCCCACCCCTGTCTTCAATAAGAGCTTTCATCTCACTACGAGACATTCCATCAAAACTACCCGTCAAAACAAAAATCTGTCCTTTTAAAGTTTGCTCTTTTGCAGATTTCTTGGCTACAGGACCTTCTTCCCATCGGATTCCAAGCTCTCGGAGTTTTTCTACCTCTTTTAAGTTGCGTGAATTTTTAAAAAAGTTTCTAACACTTTCGGCAATAGTCTGGCCAATCCCGTCTATCTGAATCAACGAGTCTACATCAGCTTCCATCAACGAATTTAAGTCTCCAAATTTATCCGCAAGGATCTGCGCACCTCCCTCTCCTACATCAGAAATACCGAGGCTGGATATGAAACGTGCGAATGTAGTCTTTCTTGATTTAGCTAACGATGCCATCAGGTTCCCAGCGCTCTTTCGCCCCATTCGGGGAAGACCCTGTAACGCATTAATATCCAAGGAAAATACGTCTGAGAGTTTGGTTACCAGCCCACGTGAAATAAGTTGGTCGACAAGTTTTTCCCCAAGGCCGTCGACATCCAAGGCTGCACGACCGGCTAAATGAAGAATATTATTCCTCAACTGAGCCGAACACTCGATATTTACACAGCGAACTACAGCCTCTTCGTTAGAACGTGCAGCAACGCTCCCACAGCTAGGGCAAGACGAAGGCAGCTTATATCGCGTCGTACCCTTTTTTCGTTTCGTCTTTACGACTGAAACGATCTGCGGGATTACATCACCTGCCCGTTGGACGACTACCGTGTCACCAATTCGCACATCTTTTCGGTCTATTTCATCTTGATTATGTAGAGATGCATTCGAAATCGTGACTCCCCCAACGAATACGGGACGGAGTCGAGCAACTGGAGTCAGGGCTCCCGTTCGACCTACACTAACAAATATATCTTCGACGTTTGTAGTTTCCTGCTGAGGTTGAAACTTAAATGCTATCGCCCAGCGGGGCATGCGCGAAAGTTCTCCTAAATCTCGCTGCAACCGAAACTCGTTGACCTTGAACACGCTTCCATCGATTTCGTATCCTAGCTCTCCTCGTTCTTCTTCTCGAGCTTTATGGTATTGAATCGCGTCTTCAACGTTCTTGCATAGAGCGTAACCAGGACTAGTTTTAAAACCCCAGACGTTCAACTGCTCAAGCAGACCTTGCTGATCGATTATTTGTTCAGGTAAACCCTCTGCGAGTCCGTACGCATGGAATTCAAGGGAGCGAAGTCGATCACGGTCCACATCATTTAGCATCCGCAGAGCCCCTGCTGCAGCATTGCGCGGATTAACAAAAGCATCTTGACCCTTTTCTTCCCTAATAGAGTTCAAACGATTAAAGGCGCGAAGCGGCAAAATCACTTCGCCGCGAACGGCGACGCGAGAAGAAGCTGGACCATCGAGAACTAGGGGAATCGATAAAATATTTCTGAGATTTGAAGTAACATTTTCCCCGACACGCCCATCACCGCGAGTAGATCCAATCTCAAAACTTCCTTCCACATATATCAACTCTACCCCTGCACCATCGAGCTTAGGTTCACCCATGAGAGTAATCGAACTATCGCGATCTAGATTTCTTCGGATCCGCTCATCGAAAGAACGCATTTCATCAGCGTTCTTTGCATTGTCTAGAGACAACATCGGTATTTGGCGTCTAACGGTATCGAATCTATTCTCGGGTGAAGCACCTACTCGTAGGGTTGGCGAATCGTTGAGACATAAATCAGGAAACCGGCTCTCTATGGCTAACAATTCCCTGAAAAGCCGATCGTATTCTGCATCCGATATCTCGGGGCTATCTTCTAAGTAATACAAACGAGCATGGCGATTAAGCTCTTTCGTAAGATCCCTAATCTTCTTCTGCGCCTGTCGCCGATTGGTCTTACTCATATGGATCCAACATACATGAACCTTAGAATTCTCGTTAGTTCAATTCCTCATAGGTTTTTGTCAATCGATAGCTCCTTTTTAAAATGCTATATTCCTTAGGTATTTAAGGTAACTCTTCTGGGTGCCTTGAAATCGACTAAACCGTACATACGTTTTCGTTATGCAATTAGAAAACCTCACCATTAAGAGCCAAGAAGCCTTTTCGCAAGCGCAGAACATCGCTTTGACGCGCGGAAACAGCGAAATCACTCCGATACACCTTTTCCATTCTCTTTTGATCCAACCAGAGGGGACCACGAAACCAATTCTAGATTCTCTCAACGTTTCCATAGCTACTGTACAGGGAAAAGCGGAAAAATTAATCGAATCCTACCCGAGAGTAACAGGAGATGTTTCTCTAACAGTTTCCGGAGAACTTGCACAAACATTCAAGATGGCTTCGTATGAAGCCTCAAAACGTTCAGACGAATTCATTTCGACGGAGCACCTTTTAATAGCTCTCTACAGCCAGGAACGAAGTCAGGTAGCCACGCTACTAGCTGATTGGAAATTAAACTACGAGAAACTCGAAGATGCGATTAACGCAATTCGAGGCTCGGAAAGAATCATCGACCGAGATCCAGAAAGTAAATACCAGGCTTTGAATAAGTTCGGACGTGACATTACTTCTTCAGCCAGAAGAGGATTGTTGGATCCTGTCATTGGACGGGACGAAGAAATTCGGCGGGTCATCCAAGTACTCTCTCGACGAACAAAAAACAATCCTGTTCTGATTGGAGAACCTGGTGTCGGCAAAACTGCCATAGCAGAAGGTCTCGCCCAAAGAGTGGTGGCAGGCGATGTCCCTGAAAACCTTTTAGATAGGCGAGTGATCTCGCTTGATATCGGAGCACTTATAGCTGGAGCAAAATATCGAGGAGAGTTTGAGGACCGCTTAAAGGCCGTTTTGGCAGAAGTAAGCCAATCCGAGGGGCAAGTAATTCTTTTCATCGACGAGCTGCACACTATTGTAGGCGCAGGGGCAGCCGAAGGAGCAGCAGATGCAGCGAACCTTCTAAAGCCGGCACTCGCAAAGGGTCTCCTGCGTTGCGTCGGTGCGACGACTATCGATGAATATAGAAAACATGTGGAAAAGGACCCCGCATTAGAAAGACGGTTTCAACCTGTCCTAGTAGAAGAGCCCTCTGTCACAGCCAGTATCTCGATCTTACGTGGCCTTCGAGAGAGATACGAGGTCCATCACGGCGTGAGAATCCACGATAGCGCTTTAGTTGCAGCCGCCAATCTATCGGGACGGTACATAAGTGATCGATTTTTGCCCGACAAGGCAATCGATTTAGTCGATGAAGCAGCTAGCCGAGTAAGAGTGCAAATTGATTCTGTTCCTGAAGAATTAGATGTAATGAACAGAAAGAGAACCCAGCTCGAGATCGAAAAAGAAGCACTGAAAAAAGAAACCGATAAGGAAAGTAAGGATCGCCTTGATCAGATCGAATCCGACCTGAGAGAAGTATCCAACACTTCCGACGACTTGAGTATGAGATGGAGTAAGGAAAAAGAAACTATCTCGAACGTCCGCAGATACAAAAAGGAAAGAGAGGAACTCACATCGGAGCTGGATCGCGCTAGAAGGAAGGGCGATCTAGAAAGAGCTGCCGAAATTCAGTACGGATTGCTCGTAAAACTTCAAGGCGAACTCGAAAAAGAGCAGAACTTCCTAGATTCACTTCTCAAAGGAGGTTCCCTTCTATCAGAAGAAGTTACTCCTGAAGAGATCGCAGAAATTGTATCCAAATGGACTGGCATTCCGGTAGCAAAAATGATGCAGTCCGAGACCGAAAAACTCCTTAGAATGGAAACCGAACTCGCGCGTCGAGTAATCGGGCAAGATAAGGCCTTACAAGCAGTTTCTGACGCGGTCCGTCGCTCCCGAGCCGGGCTTCAGGATCCTAATAGACCCATAGGTTCCTTTATGCTTTTGGGTCCCACCGGAGTAGGGAAAACAGAGACCGCCCGTGCTCTCACTGACTTCTTATTCGAAGACGAACAATCCATGATTCGAATCGATATGAGCGAATACATGGAGAAACATTCACTTTCTAGGCTAATTGGCGCCCCCCCCGGCTACGTTGGGTATCAAGAAGGAGGAAGTCTCACCGAAGCAGTTCGAAGAAAACCTTATTCGGTAATTTTGTTTGATGAGATCGAAAAGGCTCACCCTGAAATTTTTAATGCACTTTTGCAGATACTTGATGATGGGCGACTTACTGATGGGCAAGGGCGAACTGTAGACTTCCGAAACTCAGTGCTAATGATGACATCTAACATCGGTAGTGAACTAATTCTGGACCTAGAAGATGACCAAGAAGACCTGATAGAAAAAAGAGTGACCGACTCTCTAAAGGCCCATTTTAAGCCCGAATTTCTAAATCGCATTGATGATATCGTAGTATTTGGAAAGCTTACTCGAGTCCATTTAGACTCAATAATTAATGTTCAGCTCGAGAGGATTCGCGACCTTCTACGCAACCGAGGTATGGAGTTTGAAATAAGCTCAAACGGGCGAGAACTCATCCTCGAGAAAGGTTACGATTCTGCACTCGGTGCCCGGCCCTTAAAGAGAGCTCTGCAGAAATTTCTGATAGATCCTCTCTCAAGGCGCCTACTTGAGAAAGAATTTTCCGAGGGAGATAAAATTTTCATTGATTTAGGGTTCTCAAAGGAGTCACTGGACTTCGAAAATGCGCCTAACAGTCCTGTTTGAGATCTAAAAATTGATAAAGCATTCCCTTTTTGAAACCCAGAGATTCATAATATTTCCGCGTGCCGACAGCGGAGATGACCGCAAGGGAGCAAAAGCCATTTTGGAGGCTAATCTCTTCCGCACGCTTTACGAGTTCACGCCCCAACCCTGTATGTTGAACAGAATTTTCTGACCGATCTCCCAATGCCGTTGACCTACCATAAACATGAACTTCTCTGATGATCGCCGAACCGGCCAGCTCTGAGATAGGAGCGGTCTCCAATGGAAGGTAGAGCCGCAGGAAGGCCGCAATTCGGTCTTTAGTATCGTTCCACTCCAGAAAATGCTCGACTCCGTAACCAGCTTTATAAACCCGATCGATTAGCTTCAAATCAGAACGAACTGTTGGAAGAGTCCTAACTTCCCTATTACGAATCTCATTCAACGTTACTCCAGCCGAACGGGCACGACGTTCCACATCCTCTCTGAGATTTGTACGCTTATTTCCGACCGGTATATCTGTTGAAGGAATATCACGAATAACTCGTGTCACTCGGCATGTCGGTGGGACGATCGCAAGACAGTCAAGCAATAGTTGCTCAAGCTCTTCTCGTTCGTAAGGTACCCACTCTCCTCTCTTGTAATGGTCAACTAACTCGGCACTCTCGATCAAGCTGCATGGATAAAGCTTAAGTTCGTCGGGACGCGCGAACTTATCGTCAAAGAGGTTCTTAAAGTCTTCTAGGTCATCCGAAGGGTTTCCTCCCAAAAGGTTTACCATCCAGTGAACTTGAACCTTAAATCCAGCAGCTCTTAGTAGAGAAAGAGCTCGTCTACTCGTTTCGACGTTGTGGCCGCGTCGATTCAAGGAAAGAACCTTATCAGAGAGACTCTGTACTCCAATTTGAACCTTGGTGACTCCTAGATTCCTTAGAAATACAAGTTCAGCCTCGTCAACAGCATCTGGCCGGGTTTCAATCGAGATGCCAACACATCGAGATCCAGCCCCCTCATTAACGCTCGATAGTTCGGTAAGTTTTTCCTGAGGACAGTCCTCCCAATCTGCCGTTAGGACTCCTTCGTGGTGTGTCCGCAAGACTGTTCGTACTTGTCGATTATATCTACCCCTAAAATCTCCAGGATCCTTCGCTTCTGGAAAATTCGCTGTGAATTCTGCAATCGTTGATCTTTCATCAACATTCGAACCAAAGTCATTCAAAGCTTTTAATAAGCTTCCAATAAACCAGCGTCGATACTCCTTTGAATAGTATGACCAGGTCCCCCCTAATATGATCAATTCAACTTTATCAGTAGGATGACCCATATCTCGATACGAGTTGAGACGGTTCCAAGCTTGAAGGTAAGGATCAAAGCGATTATGTGAAGCCCTCTGACAACCCGGCTCTTTGCTCAGGTAGCTTTTTGGCATCTGGATATCGCTGGGACAGAAAACACAACGTCCCGGACAAGGAAAGGGTTTCGTTAAGACCGTAACAGGCAAGACTCCCGACAGAGAGCGAGTGGGACAGGTTTGAAGCTTCCGCGTAAACTTTGAGATCTCGATCTCGGTCAAGTTTTCCGAATAACTAGTTCGAAAAGCCGATAAAATCTCACGCTTGCTGTAGAAGCCTTTACCTTCCTTGGGATAGAGTCGTTGAATTCTTTCTAGTTCTTTGCTGTCTAAGGATTCAACTGACCGAATCTCATCTATGATCGCACCTAAGTGTTCATCTTTGTCACCGAAGTTTTCAAAGACAGCAGTCTGCGAGGTTGTGTTGGAACGAAAAACCATTGTAACGCTCGGATCAATAAATCGACGATTTTATGTGGACCATTCGAGTGCCTTTGACAGATCTCGACAACACGCCTGGCCCGGGTGGAATTTCATTCTAGAGAAAGATTGGGGCGATGACATCTCTGTTCTGGACGTGGGCTGCGGCAACGGGCGTTTTCTGAGAGCTTTAACTGCAAGTGAGCTAAAAGTTCGGGAATATGTAGGGATTGACACCTCTATTTCTCTACTCGACAAAACCACCATAGTTGCGAAAGAATTAAATTTACGAAGACTCGCCTTGTACCCCATCGATTTAAGCCTTGATAAACTCGAGCTGCTCCCGGCAGGTTCATTCGACTTAATTGTCCTTTTTGGCCTCCTCCATCACATTCCTTCCAAGGATCGGCGCCTTAGGCTTCTGATCGCCCTGCAAAAGCTTCTCGCTCCCCACGGTAGGTTCGCATTTTCAATCTGGAACTTTGCTAGTCGATCGAGATTTTCGAAGAACATGGTCTCATGGGGGGACCTAAGCAGATACGGCTTCCCTGAAATCGAAATCGACGATTTAGATGAAGGCGACTATCTCTTAAGGTGGGGTATCAATGGCTTAAGGTATTGCCACCAAGCAACCGTTAACGAAATAACCCTTTGGAAGAAATCCCTGGAAGCGGAGCTTGTCGCCCACTACAGTGCCGATGGCAAGGAAGGCGATTTAAACGAGTACCTGATATTTGAAAGGCAGGAATGAGAGACCATCGAAGTCGGCGACAGATCTTCGGAATAAAAGAAATAGAGAATGCTCTGGTCGAAGGCCAAGAACTCCGACTAATTCTGCTGAGTAGTTCTGCAACAAAATTCGAAACCGAGTATCTGACGGAGTTAGCCGAAATGGCATCGATTCCAGTTAGAACGACAAGCGACGCTTCCCTCTCTCGACTAGCTAAAACCAAGTTAGCTACTAAAGTTCTCGCACTTACCGGCCAAGATCCGAATCTCACTCGCGAGCAAGTATTAAACCTGAAAGGGGCCTCCTGGCTGTTAGTAAATATCGCCTACCCCGGAAATACTGGGTTTGCCATACGTTCTGCCGAAGTCTCGGGGGCCGATGCCTGTTTCATAGATAATTCCATGCTTCACGAAGGAAAACGCGAAGCGCTTCGCGCATCCATGAGAGCTGATCGATTCATGCCTGTCTTTTGGGACAAAGCTGATCAACTGATCGAAGACGCTACCAATGCGGGGAAAAAAATTTTTTCGATTGAAGATGTTGGAACTACCACTCCCTGGCAAGCTGATCTGACAGTCCCAGCTTTATTTGTTGTGGGGGGTGAGCGACAAGGAATCCCACGCACGATCCTCGACAAATCTCACACCGTCCTCGGGCTTCCTATGTACGGGTTTATTCCCTCCTACAATCTTCAGGCTGCTATGGCGATGGTAATGGGCGAACGGTTGCGTCAAATGGAGAAGTAATTTTGTGAGTAACTTTGAAAATTACACGACAGCTGAATGTCTCAAACCTGGTCTTTACCGAATACGTCTTGACCGAGACTGGTGGATTATTAACGGGCCGAACGGTGGATATCTAGCAGGCATACTTTTGCGCACTGCTATCGATGCTCAGGGGGACCAACAAAGGTCACCTCGCTCATTTACAGTCCACTACATGCGTCCGCCTACGGAAGGCTTTGCGGATGTACGTGTCACTCTAGAGCGCACCGGTAGAACATTTTCGACTCAAACGATCAAACTCGAACAGCACGGAAAGTTATGTGTTATCGGAATTCTTGCGAGCTCAAATAGTAGAAACGGAATCGAGTTTTCTCACAAATCCCCTCCCCAACCTTCCTTACCGCTGGAAACAAAACGGGCAATCGCATCTGATCAGGACCCTCCGTTGCGAAAGCACTTTGAGAGAAGGCCCTTCTTCGGAAAAGAACCTTGGGGAAACGGCGAACGAGCTCTCTCGGGGGGCTGGATCAGACTGTCTGATTCACCTGATACCATCGACGCTCCTCTAATTGCCACTCTGTCTGACTGCTGGCCTCCCGCCGTTTTCTCGTGGGCAAAAACACGAGAATCAATTGGCGATGTGCCGACTATTGACCTGACGATTCACTTCAGGAGAGATCCTCGCAAATTAAAAATCGATCAAAATGCATTTCTTCTCGTCCGTTTTGAAACGAATACGATCTCAGAGGGGTATCTCGTAGAAAATGGTGAAATTTGGACCGAGGATGGAACCCTAATTGCAGAGTCGAGACAATTAGCGGTTGTGGGATGAGTTAAGACTATCGTTTGGTTCTCAAAGGAGCCTTTGCAGTCAATATAATGACCGCCCCCGCCACAACCAGACCAGCTAGCAGCTGTAAACTTGGACCATATCCACCAAGAATTTGGTTCAGCTTAGTTAAACCCCAGGGACCCATTCCTCCTGCAATTTGAGTAATAAAAATCAACATACCGAAGACTGTCCCAAACGAAGCAAAGCCAAAGAATTCTCCGATTAAAAGAGATTGGAGCATAAACACGTTCCCAATAGTGAAACCGAAAAGTAAGGCACATGCGTAGATTTGAGCAGTAGAGCCGACCTGTGAGAACAGAAGAAGAGAAACAGCCTGAGTAACCATCACCGCCGCCGCTAGCCGACGCTTATCGAAGCGATCTACAAAGGAGCCAACAATCAATCGAGAAATAGCACTTGCAAATGCGGTTAGAGTCACAGCAAATGCGCCAATCTGTGCGCTTCCTGATCGCTCGTGAATAAGGGAAACTTCGTGAAGTAACAGACAGTGTTGAGCAAAGAGAACAAGAGAAAAGGCCGTTGCAACTATCCAAAAGGTTTGAGTCCGAACAACGTCTTTCGGTTCCCAAGATTCACTTTGATAAGCTTCAGAAAGCAAACCGTTCCAGCCACCACTTCCGGGGTTCCCATCTGGCAATAATCCGTGCATCCTCGGATCGGCTGAGACTGCAATGTAAGTTACAGGTAGCGCCACCCCTATAACGAGAAGGGCTAAAACTAAGGAAGTGAACTCGATTCCGTATTGATGCAGAAGGTGTGTAGCCATTGGTGTAATCAGGATACCTCCCACCGAAATTCCCGAATGCGAGATGGCCAGGGCTTTGCCTCTCGAATTTGTGAACCAACGAACCATGATGGCATTAGTCGTAACGGTTGAAGACAACGAAAAACCGATAGCCATCAGGACATAGACAAACCAGAGATGCCATATCAATTCGACATGACCTAAAAGAACTAAGCTACATGACATCAGAATCGTGCCGGACATAAGAGGGCCACGTGGACCCCACCTGTCTACTAGTCTTCCAACTAGCGGACCAAAGAGGCCATTCAGAATAAAATAAAGACTCGTGGGAGCAGAGACGTCTAGGGGAGAGAACCCCTTTTGGGTAGGAAGGCCATCCAAGAACACACCCATGCTATAGAAACCAACGCCAACCGTAGAGAACATCACAAGCGCTAATGCTCCTGTGATAACCCAACCGTAAAATATATCAGGGAATAGAGCGGCTATCCTAGGGAGCGGAATGTTCTTTGTTTCGTTTCCAACCATTACGAGTTAAAAAGGGTCACGCCTACTCTACGATGGAAACACCGAAACGACATTTGACCTAACCGACCCTTTCCCTTCCTCCTGCTGATTCAAAAACGAAGGAAACTACCCGACCCCAGCCGCTTGGCGTGCGCGGTCGAGCACTGGCATACCGAGTTCTTTTGCTCGTCGAGCACCATCTTCCAATACCTCATCTACTTCGGATGGTGACTTCTCGAGAACTTCTCGCCGTTCCCTCATTGGAGCGAAGTAACGAAGTATCCGTTCCAGAAGATCTTTCTTGATATCCCCGTACCCGAGACCGCCGGATCGAGCGCGGAGAAACATATCATCTCTTTCATCTGACGTCGCAAATAGTGACCACAACTGAAATATCGGTGAACTTACATTTTTCGGTTCCTCAACCGGCGTGGAGTCAGTAACTACTCCCATGATCGCCTTCTTAAGTTTTCCTTTCGGCCAAAAAGGTCGTATCGTGTTGTCGTAGCTTTTACTCATTTTTCTTCCATCTGTACCAGGAACAACCGCGACATCATCAAGAATATATGGTTCTGGCAAGACAAATACTTCTTGTTCGTAAATATTATTGAAACGCTGAGCTATATCTCGTGCCATCTCAATGTGCTGTTTTTGATCCTGCCCCACCGGAACTATGTCGGATCTGTACATCAAAATATCTGCTGCCATAAGCACGGGATATGCGAAAAGACCATGATCAGCCGGTTGGCCTTGCGCCAGTTTGTCTTTGTACGCATGACCTCTTTCGAGAAGACCCATAGGTGTCACAGTGGTAAGAAGCCACGTCAATTCACAAAGTTCAGGAAAATCTGATTGGCAATAAAGTATCGTCTCGTTCGGATCAAGCCCACACGCTAGAAAATCTAATGCCACTTCACGTACTAGTCGTCTCCTCTCGGTCGCACTCCGGACTCCATTCATTGAGTGATAATCTGCGATGAAGTAGATCGCCTGCCCCTTACTCTGCAATTCTACGTACTGGCGGATTGCACCGAAGTAGTTCCCAATATGTGGCTCGCCTGAAGGGGTAATTCCTGAAAGTATTCGCATCGGTAGTTTTGATCCTTCCCGATTCACACTTTAGCCTCCTGCGGAGCTATCGAAAACCGTCGTGAGCCAATGAGAGAATTGAGTATTCTCTCCTTGAACAATCTCTCTAAAGGTCGCTCCTAAGGTTTTTGTTATGGACCCTGGCGAGCCTCTACCAATCACCTGACCGTCAACCGATCCAATTGGCCAAAGACCAGCAGTAGTACCAGTGATGAAGGCTTCTTTCGAAGACAAAAGCTCCTCGGGTCGAAGAGGTGCTTCACTAACTTGATATCCGAGAGCTCCAGCAATCTCGATTATGGATTTCCGAGTAACTCCCAAGAGAACGGTCTCATCTGGCGGCGTTCTCAACACGCCCTTGGGATCAACCAAGAACACATTATTGGTTGGCCCTTCCGCCAGATTTCCATCGGCGTCGACAAAAATCACGTCGTCAAAGCCACGTCTCCGGGCAGACCATTTTGCAGCCATTGGCGAGGCGTAAGCCGCGGCTACCTTCGCCTGGGGTGGAAGGATATCCTTACGACGACTTCTAATTTCCTTTTCAAGCCAAATCTTTAGTGGTCTTTTACTCTGAGTCTCTTCGAGTTCTTTCTTTCCGTGGATGTCGCTGATAGGGTCGTAGGCGGCTACCGCAAGGGTGACATGAGCATTGGCGGGAACGATATCCACTTCAATCGAGGCGAGATAGGCTGAAATCTTTACCGCTCGGCAATTCGGGTTCTGCCGAATCGTATCTAGAATCGCTTTGGTGATATCCTCTCGATTCCAAGATAGGGGTAATCCCACCAAATCTATAGAAATCAAAAACCGTTCCACATGCTCATTCAGACGAAAGACTGAAGGACCAGCGGGTGTGTCGTAAACGGCTAAATAGTCGAAAACTAACGAACCGCGCTGATGGCTGTGGGAAAGCACATGGACTGTCGCTTTCTCCCAAGGGACGAACTTACCGTCAATCCAAATTAGACGTCGATTTTTTCCCATAGATCGCTAAAGATAACGACCGCTAGTGATCTTTACCGCTCCCGAGTATGATTAGAGGCACAGCCAGCGTGTGCCCGGACAATACCGGGACTCTAGGGTGCCGACGTAGCTCAGTTGGTAGAGCAGCTGATTCGTAATCAGCAGGTCAGCGGTTCGAGT
>CAYOGP010000023.1:0-9312 GCA_964403555.1 uncultured Spirochaetales bacterium
AGCTGCGCCTGGCCCCGACTCGCCGGATCGAGCGAGGACTTCGGAAAGTGCTTCTCACGAACGTAAGGGCTCCTCCCGTAAGCAGTTTAAGGAAGTAGTGAACCTACGAGAGCAAGAGCAGATAGCTAGAGACGTTACCAGTCGGACAACCGGTCGTCCTCAACAGGTTGCGGTTAATAAAAGAAGCTTTGCACAGCGAAAGAAGTCAGCAAAAACACCCAAGGTAGCTTCTTCGTCTCAGAAGAAAAGTGAAGTTCAGAAGCGTGCGATCAGGATCGATAAGACTATTCAGGTGTCGGAGCTCGCAAAGCAGCTTGGAGCGAAGGCAGCGGATGTTCAAGGGCGGTTGATGGGCCACGGTACGATGGTGTCTATTAATCAAGCTATTGATAGTGAGATAGCTGGGCTGGTTGCGAAAGAGTTTGGTTTCGAGGTTCAAGATGTTGGCTTTCAGGAAAAAACCCTCCTCGGACCGACGGATACTAATTCGCTTAACTCGTCGAAGGAAGCTAGATGTCCCGTCGTGACCGTAATGGGACATGTGGACCATGGAAAGACCTCTCTTCTTGACGCTCTCCGTGAGGCGAATGTGGTGGCAGGTGAGGCGGGCGGAATTACCCAACATATCGGCGCCTATCAGGCACGGGCCGGTGAAAGCTTGATTACTTTTATAGATACACCGGGTCACGCGGCATTTACTGCCATGAGGGCTCGAGGTGCAGAGGTCACTGACATAGTGATACTCGTCGTAGCTGCAAATGACGGAATAATGCCCCAGACGATTGAGGCTATCGATCATGCTAAAGCTGCCGGTGTGCCAATTGTGGTTGCCGTGAACAAATGCGACCTACCCGATGCAAACTCTCAAGTGGTGCGTCAACGTCTAATGGAACACGATTTAGTTCCCGAAGAGTTTGGAGGAGATGTTCAATGTGTGGACATTTCAGCACTGCAAAAGACGGGTCTAGACACTCTCCTTGAAGCAGTGGTTCTGCAGGCTGAACTGCTTGAACTCCAGGCCGAGAAAGAGGCGCGTGCCGAAGCCGTTGTTCTCGAGGCGAGGCTGGATAAAGGGCGCGGACCTGTGGCTACTGTCCTGGTAAGAGAAGGGACCCTCCGGCGTGGGGACACAGTTGTCGTCGATACTACCCATGGGCGGGTTCGCTCGATCTTAAATGACAGAGGCGACGAAGTGAAGGAGGCCGGCCCAGCGACGCCTGTTCAACTTGTGGGTCTCGGTTCTGTACCAGGTGCGGGTCAGATCTTAAATAAAGTGGATAACGAGCGAGCGGCTAAGCAAATCATCCAACATAGAGAGGCGGAGCGGAGAAGACTACCTGGGGAGTCACAAAGACCTGAAGTTACGCTAGATACTTTGTTCGCAAATTCTGCCGATGGTGGCCCAAGGGAACTTCGTGTTGTCATTAAGGCAGATACTCAGGGCTCGGCAGAAGCACTAAAAGATTCACTCCTTTCAATAGAGAGTGACAAGGTAAAGCTCGATGTCATACACAATGCTGTCGGGGCGATTTCTGAGAGCGATGTCCAATTAGCCAAGGCTAGCGAAGCAATTGTCATAGGATTTCACGTTAGAGCGGACAACGCGGGCCGTAAGGCCTCTGAAAGTCAGGGAGTAGACATAAGGACCTATAGGATTATTTACGAGGCTATCGATGAAGTGCGAGCTTCGATGGCCGGTCTTCTGCCTCCAAATACGGAGGAAAAGTATCTTGGTCGTGCAGAGGTGAGGCAGCTCTTTACGATTCCCAAGGTTGGTACAATTGCCGGATGTATGGTTTCGGATGGCACGATGAAACGGGCTGCATCTTGCCGTTTGCTTCGTGATGGCGTTCAAATTTATGAGGGGAATTTTTCTTCGCTGAAAAGATTTAAAGACGATGTTCGAGAGGTGCAGAGCGGCTTTGAGTGCGGCATCAGCATAGATGGATATAACGACCTTAAGGTTCAAGACGTAGTCGAGGCCTTCGAGTTTGAGGAGAAGCCAGCAGAGCTTTGATGGTTGTTGGAGCTGTACGTCTCGAACTGTTGGTTGCTGGGTCTAGATCTCTTAAACAGAAGAGAGGGATCGTCCGATCAATAGTGAGTCGCCTCTCCAGCCGGTTTGCCGCTTCAGTTGGAGAAGTTGGGGCCCAGGACAGCAGAGAGCACGCGGTAATCGGCGTCGCTATGGTGGGAATGGCCTGCCCTATCGTTGAATACAAACTAGAACGCCTGGTGCTTTTTTTTGAAAGTCTTCACCTTGCCGACTTATTAGATTATCAACTGGACGTGGTGGCATTTCCTTCGGTCGCTGTAGGAGATGTAGACTCCACTGATGTACGAGAGTTCGATAAAGCGTTTGCTCTGGCGTTTGGAGGCTCCCCAGTGACCAGCGGGAAAAACGAATAAAATGACGCGTAGGACTGATCGCGTCGGCGAACAAATTAGAGGAGAACTCGCAACTCTTTTGCGAGATGAGGTTGGAGATCCAAGAATTCAGTTGGTCTCCCTTACGCAAGTAGACCTCTCTCCTGATTTTCGAAATGCCAAAATCTATTGGAGTAGCCCAGAAGCCGATTCGCAAGAGGTGAGAACGAAAATTGCGAACGGTCTCGACAGTGCTGCGGGTTTTCTCAGGACCCGTTTGGCCACGCTTCTCGTAATAAGGAGGGTTCCTCAACTTGAATTCAGGCACGATCCGTCGCTTGCGCTTGCGACGCGTACATTGGAATTGATTCGAAAGGTGGATGACGATGGTTAGGCGTAAGAGTAGGCGTCCAGAACCTCCCGGCCCTTGTGGTTTTCTGGTTGTTGACAAACCTGTCGGTTGGACGTCGCACGACGTGGTTGAGGCCGCCCGACGTTGGTTTGGGACGCGAAGAGTAGGGCATTTGGGAACCTTAGATCCTTTGGCTACTGGGGTGCTTCCTTTGGCTATTAGGGAGGCGACTAAGTTGATTCCCTATCTGCCTGTGGCTGTAAAAAAATATTCGGGAACGATAAAACTGGGGGTTTCTACTGATACTTTCGATGCCGAAGGAAGGGAAGTGGGGCGGTACGATGGACCTTTTCCGGACGAAACGACCGTAGAGGATGCGCTTTTGCAATTCGTTGGAGAAATTATGCAGACGCCACCTTTGTACAGTGCCGTGAAGTACGGAGGAGAGCCGCTCTACAAGCTGGCCAGGAGGGGGGAATCGGTTGAGCCCCCATCACGGAAGGTGAATATCCAACAGATCGTGCTGAAGGCTTACGATCCTCCGGACCTTGGTATCTCGGTGACCTGTGGGCCGGGAACGTATGTTCGGGCAATTGCAAATGACCTCGGTCAGGCTTTAAATTGCGGAGCTCATTTGGCAGATTTAAGGAGGGAGGAAAGTGGCCCTTTTCGAATAGAAATGGCTTGTGTGCCGGACTTGCTTGATGCCAAGGAGCCGGCTCAGCTAGCAGAATGCCTAATCTCTCCCCATGAGGCCCTTCAAATCTCTCTGATAGAACTCCCCGATGAAAAAGTGAGGCTAATCCGCAACGGAAATAGAATTTACGAGCCAACTGTAACGTTAGGCTCTAGGCGCCCCGGTCAACGTTTTATGGCTGGAGATTTAAAAGGACAATTAGTAGGGTTACTGGAGCTTCGGCCTGATAAAAATTTGCACCCTTTAAGGGTCTTTCCGGCTGATTGACGAATCAAGGTTGCTGGCATAGCAACACTCTGATAAATCTTCGCCAGCTAGTATTCGTAAGCGGCGGCCGAGAGGTGAAAATCCAAGCCGAAAGAGCTAGTTAATCGCCTAGTAAGGTCGCTACAATTTAAAAATGCTCAGATCTTTGTGACCTGAGCCAGGACAGAATGTTTGGAAGGTTTAAAATCGTGATTAGTGGTGATACAAAGAGTGGACTTATTGCAAAGTATCGTACTCATGAAAACGACACGGGTTCGCCCGAGGTCCAAGTTGCTTTGTTAACAGAGCGCATAAATGGTTTACAAGATCACTTTAGGGATCATGATAAGGACCATCATTCTAGACGGGGTTTGCTCAAGTTGGTTAGTCAACGCCGCCGGCTACTTAATTATCTCAAAGATAATTCGCCGCAGCGTTATCAAGACTTAATCGGCGAATTGGGGCTTCGTCGCTAGCGAGATATTCCTTCTGAAGGACAGGAGGACTTTCCGTCAAGGGACGGAAAACAACAGAACGGGGATATGGCCCGAAAAGATTGTCTGGGGTGTGGGAGTCGGTAATCTGCAAAAGGAAGGTTCTTTTGTGGATTACCGATCCCGCATTCCTCTTAGGCCTGTTTACTCCCCCACACTCCACGGAACCCTCCTTCAATGTGGATGCGAGGCCGTGGTAAGGATATAAAATGCCTAATTGGTTTAATGCCGAATCCGTAACTACGGAGGTAGGTGGACGTCGGTTAACTATCGAAACAGGAAAAATGGCAAAGCAAGCGGCCGGGGCAGCAGTGGTAACCTATGGGGACACTGCCGTTTTAGCGACTGTTACCCGAGCAAAGGCTAGGGAAGGCGTGGATTTTTTCCCGCTTACTGTAGATTACGTCGAGAAAACTTCGGCGGCGGGAAAAATACCGGGAGGTTTTTTCAAAAGAGAGGGGCGACTTACCGATAGAGAGATCCTCGTTTGTCGCTTCATTGACCGGTCTTGTCGACCTCTCTTCTCAGATGGTTACATGGACGAGACTCAAATAATTTGCACTGTCTTAGCAGCAGACGGCGAGAACGAGCCTGATATTCCTGCGTTCCTTGGTGCATCCGCCGCGCTCTCGATTTCAGGGTTGCCGTTTCTTGGTCCGATCGCGGGCGTTCGAGTGGGACGGGTCGATGGGACCTTTCTAACTAACCCCACACCAGATCAACGAGAAAATAGTGATTTTGATCTTGTTGTAGCAGGAAGTCGGGATGCACTTGTGATGGTTGAGGGGGGTACCGACGAAGCTTCTGAAGGCGACGTGCTTTCGGCCCTTCAGTACGCACATGATGCGTTAGTTCCTCAGATAGATCTACAAGAAGAACTCTTGAAGAAATGCGCTCCCGATCCGTTTCAGGTGCCGATTCAGCACGTTGATCAAGACTTAAGTTCCCGGATTAGGGGGATGGCTGAAGAGCGATTAAGCAGTGCGATCTCGATAACAACAAAGGCTGAGCGATATGCTGCTATCGATGAAGTCGAATCGGGCGTGACCCAGGAGATAGTTGATGAATACGCCAAAGAGGAAGTTTCTCTTGAGAGCCTGGATGCCATAGAGCGCAGGAGAGAAGGCCTACGCAAGTTGACGCATGACACTAAGGAAACTTTGCATGATCTGCGTTCTGAATTGATGAGGGAAAGATTATTGGCGGAGGGCGCACGCATTGATGGTCGAGGACCGTCAGATATTCGACCGATTGCGTGTGAGGTACGAGCAGTACCTCGGGCCCATGGTGCAGCACTTTTTACACGAGGAGAAACACAGGCATTAGTTTACGCCACTCTGGGCAGCGCAAGTGACGCACAAACCATAGATTCACTAACTGAGCGTGTTCAGAAGCGTTTTATGCTCCATTATAATTTCCCACCGTTCTCAGTTGGGGAGGCCCGATTTTTGCGCGGTGCCTCTCGGAGGGAGATCGGCCATGGACACTTGGCCGAGAGGGCGATTGCGGGTGTTCTGCCCGAAGAAGACGATTTCCCCTACACCGTCCGTGTTGTTTCGGAAATTCTAGAGTCAAACGGATCTTCCTCCATGGCATCCGTTTGTGGAGCGACACTATCGTTGCTCGATGCGGGAGTGCAGATCAAGGCACCTGTGGCGGGTATTGCGATGGGGTTGGTTCAGGAAGGCGACCGTTACGTGGTGCTCTCAGATATCCTGGGAGACGAGGATCACCTCGGAGATATGGACTTCAAAGTAGCGGGGACTGCTGCAGGTATAACTGCACTCCAAATGGACATCAAGATTAAATCTGTAGACTGGAAGGTCATGGAGGAGGCTTTGAGTCAGGCGCGGGAAGGAAGGCTGCACATTCTCGAATGCATGGAGAATGAAACAGCTCAAGGTTTAGGAGGCCGCATGGGCCCGCGGGAGGACCTCTCGGAGTGGGCTCCCCGCCTGGAGGTTCTTAGGGTGAAACCGGACAGAATCCGAGACGTTATTGGTCCAGGTGGACGAGTTATTCGTGGTATTCAGGATATTACGGGAGCCAAGGTCGACATAGATGACTCAGGCGAGGTCACGATTTTTTCCCCGGATCGTGCCGCGCTCGAAAAGGCTCAGGCAATGATCGAGGAGCTGACGCAGGAAGCTGAGATAGACAAGCTCTACTGGGGAAAGGTCAAAAGAGTCACGGATTTCGGGGCTTTTGTAGAGATTTTTCCGGGGACAGATGGGTTGATACATATTAGCCATCTTGCGGATGGTCGTGTAGATAAGGTTACTGATGTAGTTAACGAAGGAGATGAGGTTTTAGCTAAATGTATTGATATCGATCCTAGTGGTCGCATACGCCTTTCTAGGAAAGAGGCGCTAGAAGATGCCAGTACCGATGGCTAATTTCTGTGTGTGAGCTACGACACTCCACTGAAAATTCCAGTTAGAAGGCTCCCGGAGGCCTCTGGGCTGTCTCTTCCTGCCTACGCGACCGATGGTTCTGTTGGGCTTGATCTTCCAGCTGCTGTCGAGGAGTTCGTGCTGATTGATCCGGGAGCTAGGGTTCTCGTGCCAACGGGATTTGCTCTAGCGATTCCAAAAGGCTACGAAGGCCAGATTCGACCGCGAAGTGGTTTGGCGGCTAAGTACGGCATTACCATTCCGAATGCCCCGGGTACGATAGACTCGGACTATCGAGGCGAAGTTAAGGTGCTCTTGCTTAACTGCGGCGATGAACAGGTAACTGTTAAAAGGGGAGACAGGATCGCGCAGTTAATAATCGCACCGGTCACGCGTGCCGAGTTGATTGAAGTCCCGGTCCTTGAGACAACTGAACGGGGCACTGGTGGCTTTGGCCATACAGGAAGAGGCGAATCTTGAAAACTCCAAGCGTGCGCGACTCTGATTACCCACCGCCTTTAGGAAGCGAACCAATTCGGCCTCGTCCTCCCTCGCCCAGCATTCAGGTCGAAAGGCGCCAACCTAGTAATTTGACCCTACGTTTGGTTACGGCAGGGTTGCTTATTCCTCCAGTTTTATACGCGATTTACGCCGGGGGGCTCTGGGTGTTGGGTGTGGTTCTTCTCGGAACAATGATAGGGCTGCGTGAATTCTATCAGCTGATCGAGCAGAAGGGAGCGCAGCCAATTCGAGGCTTCGGTTATGCATCAGGTGTAACACTGCCCGTTTTGGCGTACGTGGGCGCTCAAGAACAGGCGCTCGTGATTTTTACAGTAGTGCTGCTCGCTACAATGGGGGTCCAGCTGACCAAGTCCCAAATTAGTGAAGCGTTATCGAGCATTTCGGGGACTTTTTTTGGAGTGTTCTACGTCGCCTGGCTCCTCTCGTATGTCGTTGTGCTCCGAGATTTTCACGGTGTGATAGCAAGTTTTCGTTGGGGAGAAGAAATCTCCATATCTATGCATCCCGAGGTCGGTGGGTATTATCTGTTTTTTGTGATTACTGTTGTGATACTTGGGGATGCAGGGGCCTATTTTGTGGGACGGGCATTTGGTAAGAGACGACTTGCCCCTCGTATCAGTCCAGCCAAAACTGTGGAAGGGGCGTTGGGGGCTCTCTTGGCAGGGATGCTAGGTGGGCTAGCTGTAAAAAGCGTATTCGATGTTTTGGCTCCGACGTTGTCAGGGGATATGAGCATCGCCATCTCCATTTTTTTTGGCTTCGTGCTAGCGCTGGTGGGGCTCTTGGGGGACTTGGTTGAATCTCTCCTAAAGAGAGACGCTCAGATCAAAGACAGCGGAGGGTTACTTCCAGGCACAGGTGGTGTTCTCGACAGGATAGACTCCAATTTATTGGCTATTCCTGTTATGTATTACCTGCTTTTGGCTTACACATACTTACGCATTTGACCCTTTTGGGAGTTTTGGGCGCCATGGACTTAAAAGATGATCGATAGATATTCACGACCTGAGATGGCGGATATATGGAGTGACAATGGTAGGCTTAGCCGTTGGCTTAAGGTCGAACTTGCCGTCTGTGATGTGCTCGCAGAAAGAGGAGAAATCCCATCGGAAGCGGTCCGAGTTATTCGCGATCGTGCGGCCTTCGATGTTGAGCGAATTAACGAAATTGAAAAAGAAGTAAGGCATGACGTAATTGCATTTCTTACGAACGTGGCGGAATTTATTGGTGTCGAGAGTCGTTTCGTTCATTATGGAATGACTTCTAGTGATGTAATCGACACGGCTATGGCTCTTCAGATCAAGGATTCCGGTAAGCTTCTACTAAGAGAAATCGATAGAATTATCGAGACCCTGTCCACGAGAGCTGAAGAGCATCGGTATACCTACATGGTTGGGCGTACTCATGGTGTTCACGCGGAACCGACAACATTTGGTCTTAAGCTACTCGTATTTAGCGAGGAGTTCTCAAGGCATAGGGACCGACTTTCTGAGGCGATTGCTGATGCAGCGGTTGGTAAAATCTCCGGTGCAGTAGGGACTTTTGCGCACCTAGATCCCGATGTTGAAGAGCGTGTATGCGAAATTTTGGGTCTCGGTTTCGAACCGGTTGCTACGCAGATAGTTCAGAGAGACCGACATGCAGCTTTCCAGTGTGTTTTAGCGCTGGTAGCGTCATCGCTGGAAAAGTTGGCTGTTGAATTCAGGCACCTCGCGCGGACTGAAGTGGGTGAGGTTCAGGAAGAGTTTGGTAAGGGCCAGAAAGGCTCGTCAGCGATGCCCCACAAGAAGAATCCATGGCGTTTTGAGAACGTGACGGGGTTGGCGAGAATCGTACGCAATAACGCGGGCGCGGCTCTCGAAAATCAGGCGCTCTGGCACGAGAGAGATATTAGTAATTCCTCCGTTGAAAGGGTAGTTTTTCCTGATTCAACTATTGCTTTAGATTTTATGTTGGACCGAATGAGCAATTTGATCGAGACGTTAGTTGTTAATCCTGAAAGAATGGCAGAAAACATGGACTCCTCGCGAGGTTTGGTCTTCAGCGGAACCCTTCTTCTTGAGATTACACGTAAAGGTGTTACCCGAGAAGAGGCTTACGGGCTGGTCCAGAGCCATGCGATGGAAACTTGGGAACAAGGAGGTTCATTTCAGGAGAGAATTTTGGCAGACGAGAGAATTTTATCCATTTTGGAGCGGGAAGAAATTTCGTCAACATCCTTGAAAAAGGGCTTCTCATCTT
>CAYOGP010000023.1:9322-13520 GCA_964403555.1 uncultured Spirochaetales bacterium
GCTCTCAGAAACGTAGATGCGATCTTTGCTCGAGTTCGTAAGAAAAGGAAATGACTTGAAAGTCACAGTAGTCGTCACATTGAAAGCAGATGTTTTAGACCCTGAAGGAGAGGCCATTCGAAAAGTTAGTAGGTCTTTAGGTTACGAGGCGGTAGAAGGGGTCAGGCAAGGTAAGTTTTTTGAAATCGATATTGAAGGACGAACCGAACAAGAGGCAAAGTCCTTGGCGGAAGATTTGGCTGAAAAGTTCCTGGCAAATCCTGTGATAGAGGATTACCGCGTTGAACGGGTCGAACTTTAGATAGGAATCAGAACAGTGTTTGCGGTTATTCAATTTCCAGGTTCCTGTGACGATAGAGATATGTGGTTTGCGATGTCCAGTGTCCTTGCTGGGAAGTGCTCGATGGTGTGGCATCAGGAGCCTGAGCTGCCGGCTGGTACTAAAGCGGTCCTTTTGCCAGGAGGTTTTTCCTATGGAGACTATTTGCGCTGCGGCGCTATGGCGCAACTTTCGCCAATAATGGGTGCTGTCAGAAGATTTGCTGAACGTGGAGGTCCTGTATTGGGTACTTGCAATGGTTTCCAGATTCTTTGTGAGGCCGGATTGCTTCCTGGTGCCCTTAGGCGGAATAGTCAGTTGGTATTTGTCTGCGATGATGTGCACCTTCGAGTTGAAAAGCGAGCTGTGCCTTTTTCCTCCAGAACTGAGAAGGGTGCAATATTGTCTCTTCCGATAAAGCACGGAGAAGGTTGCTTTTATGCCTCTGAGATGGAGTTGGATTTGATCGAGCAGAATGGTCAGGTGCTATTACGGTATTGCGAGCTTGATGGAACGATTTCGAAGGCCAGTAATCCCAACGGATCTCTCGGGTCGATTGCGGGAGTGCTTAATAAGGAAGGAAATGTTTTGGGTCTTATGCCTCACCCCGAGCATGCCGTGGAGGCAGCTTTTGGTGGTACAGATGGAATCGCAATATTAGGCTCTCTCTTGGATAAGGCGAGAAGTGCGTGAATGAGCCTGACGTCGATCTAGATCTTGCTCTAGAGCATGGCCTTACCGAGCAAGAGTACGCGCAAATTATAAAAATACTTGGTAGGACCCCATCATTTTCGGAGCTGGGTATTTTTTCTGTTATGTGGTCAGAGCATTGTTCGTATAAATCGAGCAAACGCCATTTGAAAACTTTGCCCGTTAATGGTCCTCATGTTCTCCAGGGTCCCGGGGAAAATGCTGGCGCAATATCCTTGGGTGATGGACTTGCCGCGGTTTTTAAGATAGAGAGCCATAACCATCCTTCGTTTATTGAGCCAAAGCAGGGTGCCGCAACAGGCGTTGGGGGAATTCTTCGAGATATCTTTACTATGGGTGCGAGGCCGATTGCTTCCCTTAACTCCATTCGGTTTGGTTCACTTGCAGATGCTCGGCATCGCTTTCTTTTAAGGGGGGTAGTTTCGGGGATCGGTCATTACGGGAACTGCGTTGGCGTCGCTACTGTGGGTGGAGAAACTCAGTTTCATGATTCCTATGCAGGAAATATACTCGTGAATGCAATGAGCGTGGGTATCGCTGAGGAGTCAAAAATTTTTCTCGCCGGTGCTAAGGGAGTTGGGAATCCGGTGATATATGCAGGAAGTAAAACCGGTCGGGACGGGATTCATGGCGCTAGCCTGCTTGCGTCGTCGGAATTTGACGAAACAGGGAATGATAAGAGACCGACGGTACAGGTAGGGGACCCTTTTACTGAAAAGTGCTTGATTGAGGCCTGCCTAGAATTGATGAGTACGGATGCCATAGTTGGGATCCAAGATATGGGGGCAGCCGGACTGACTTGTTCTTCGTTCGAAATGGCAAGTAATGCTGGCACTGGCATCGAGATGAATCTCGATACCATCCCTCGTCGAGCCGCAACGATGACTCCATATGAGCTTCTTCTCTCTGAAAGCCAAGAAAGAATGTTGCTGGTGGCGCAATCGGGGAAAGAAGAGTTCGTTTGCTCCGTATTTGAGCGATGGGGTCTTGATGCTGTAGTAGTCGGAAAAGTTACCGATGATGGGCGCATGCGTGTAAGCTTCCAGGGATCCACAGTTGTAGATATACCTGTAGACCCTGTGGCGGCAAGCTCTCCCGAATTAAACCGGCCATCCAAGGAGCCGGAAGATCTGGGAGCGCGCCAATCTTTAAATCTGAGTTTGGTGGAGCGAGAAAGCAAACCTGAAGCTGCACTCAAAACATTGTTATCCGATCCAAACTTGGGCTCCAAGTCCTGGATTTATCGACAGTACGATCAACGTGTACAAGGGAATACACTTATAGGACCAGGGGGCGACGCAGCTCTTGTTCGCGTCAAAAGGCCAGATGGGTCACCGACGACTAAGGCTTTGGCAATATCGGTTGATTGTAACCATCGGTTTTGTTGGCTTGATCCAGAAAAGGGGGCGATGGCTGCTGTGGCGGAGGCCGGACGAAATGTAGCGTGTACAGGAGCTAAGCCGTTGGCGGTGACGAACTGCTTGAACTTTGGAAACCCAGAGAAGCCAGAAATCATGTGGGAATTGAAGAAGGCTATAAAGGGAATAAGTATTGCAGCGAGTGCTCTTGGAACACCGGTCGTTTCGGGCAATGTGTCACTTTACAATGAGACAAATGGGACTCCAATCTTTCCTACGCCTACGATAGGAATGGTGGGATTGCTTAACGATTGGGTAAATGCGATAGGAGCTCATTTCAAGAGGCCGTATCAGGAGATAATTCTCATCGGTACAGATCGTTTCGAATTAGGTGGCTCGATGTGGTTAGCTAAAATGAGAGGTATCGAATCGGGGAGGCCGCCCGAAGTGGACCTAGACTATGAAAGACGGTTGCAACAATTCTTAGTTCTTTCAGCTGAACGCCGACTTTTGGGTTCTTCTCACGATATTTCTGACGGTGGTATTGCGGTAGCTCTTGCAGAGAGTTGTTTTGGCCTTGAAGGTTGTGGCGCCTCCGTTACGCTAAATGCCGAAAGCACATTGGAAGAGTGCTTATTTGGCGAATCTACAGGAAGGGTTCTGGTCACGACTGATCGCGCGGAAGATGTCCTAAGTTTAGCGCGCGACTCTGACGTCCCAGCAATTGTCGTAGGAAAGACCGGTGGTGAACGCTTGAAGATTTCTTCTTTAAATGATTCTGTCTTAATTGATGTCTCGGTAGCGCAAATGAAAAGTGTTTGGGAGGATGCCATTCCATCAAGGATGGACCCAGAGGAGTAAACGGTTCGAGGTGGACGTTTGTCCACCTGGGTGGTCATACATGAAGAATTTTAATTCCACAAATGAAGCTCTCCAGGCGATTGGCACGCGACGCGAATCGGAACGCCCAAGGGATGAGTGTGGAGTTGCCGGGGTGCATGGACATTCTGAAGCCGCAAAGATTGCTTACCTTGCTCTGTACGCTCTTCAGCATCGAGGTCAAGAAAGTGCGGGTATTTGCAGCGCACACGCGGGAGAACACTTCACTCATAGGTCAATGGGGTTGGTGTCAGAAACCTTTGACGAAAATGTCTTAGCGAAACTTCCTGGTAGGCATTCAATAGGGCACGTACGGTACTCAACCACTGGAGAGTCTCAGATTAGGAATGCTCAACCGATCTGCGCGAATACGGATGTTGGCCCTGTGGCGATTGCGCATAATGGCAATATTGTTAATGCCTTAGCTATTCGGAGCGAGTTGGAGAGTCGAGGTGCGATTTTCAGTACGACATCCGATAGTGAAGTCGTACTACATTTGCTTGCACGATCTAGGGAAGAAACCGTTGAGGAACGGCTAGTGGACGCACTCTCCCGTCTCCGCGGTGCATTTAGTCTATTGTTATTGACCAAGGACGGTCTGATCGCGGCGCGTGACCCCAGAGGTTTTCGCCCGTTGACATTAGGGCGAGTAGATGGTGCCTGGGTTGTTGCAAGCGAAACTTGTGCGTTAGATCTTATTGGTGCCGAAGTGGAACGAGAAGTTGAACCGGGTGAAGTTGTAATTATTCGCCGGGGACGCCTAAGGTCAATTCATCCTTTTCCGAAGGCTGAACAGACGTTTTGTATTTTCGAGTACATTTATTTTTCTAGACCAGATTCAATTATTCAAGGCGGGAACGTCTACGCCTTTCGAAAGGAGTTAGGGAGAACCTTAGCGAGAGAGAGTCCCGTAGAGGCCGACATGGTCGTG
>CAYOGP010000024.1:0-13444 GCA_964403555.1 uncultured Spirochaetales bacterium
TTTCAGCGTATATTCGAGATTATATTTCCGAAAGTTATTGTAAAAATCTGTACCGCGAGAAGGGATCGCACGGGAGTCTTCATCCGCAACCTGCTCCTTTGTGCCAAGGTCATGTCCTGACGAAAAATTGCCACCTGCTCCCCGCAAAACGACGACTCGAGCTAAGTCATCCGCCATTGCGCGATCAAGAGCCTCATCGAGGCCATCGAGAAGTTTCCAGCTCTGTGCATTTCGATATTCAGCTCTGTTTAAGGTAAGAAGAGCCACATTTTCGCGAACTTCATAAAGAACGTGTTCCACTTGATCTCCCGCACTTTGGTTGAATAGTTTTTAGGGGTGTGGCGGAGAGGGTGGGATTCGAACCCACGGTGCCCGCGAGGGCACACCCGATTTCGAGTCGGGCACGTTCAACCAAGCTCCGCCACCTCTCCTTAGACCTATTCCAACTTTTTGCGCCACTATGCTTCGAAAGTTGGTAGTAAACGCACCTCTTGGTACCTGGCCAACCACTTTCGAATCATATCCTCAGTGTCGATGCAGTCATTAAACCCATATTGGCGGGCTTTTATAGTGCTCAGCACCGAATGAGGTGGCTCTTCGTATCCATAGGCAGTAGCGAAATCCACAAGCTCTGCAGATTCTCCAATGAAATCTTTCACTACACGAGGCGCTCTTAGCTGGTATTTGTCGACCAAAGCCCCCCATTCGGCGTCTCTCTTCGGCAGCGTTTCTCCGATACTAGTCGGCTTGGCAGGACCCATCCTGACGTTTAGCGCGTCCGTTATGGTCGGCCAAAGATTCTCGAACGTGAAAACATCGCCGTTGCAAATATTAAAGTGTTCCCCGCCACAGGCCGGTGTCGTTGCCGCCCATTCCATTGACCGCGCAAGGAGCTGAGTATCCACCGCCTCAAAAATGAACGGCGGCCCTCCCGGGTAACCCACCTCTCGCCCTGCTTCGTGTTCTAGTGCGGCGTGCACTCCAATTGCGGGAAGAACATTCAAATTACCCTTAACGGCCTCGCCAAAAACGAGCTGGGGCCGAAGTATGGTCCAATTCCAAGACTTACCCTGCTGCATCTCTCGAATGTAGTCTTCTTGTAGCCAATAAAAATTCTCGTGCTGATGGCGGGGCCATCGTTCACGAGCCGGAACTGGGAACGGTTCGATATGCAGTCCGTAAGCCTTTGTACCCTGGAGAACCGTTACATGCTTCAGTCTCTTTGCCACTTTTTCCAAGGGACCAAAGAAGTTCTGGATCATCTTTAGATTTGTTTGCATTTGCTCTTGCTCTTGCCAGCCAGCCACGAGGTTCCCGGCAATTTCGTGGACAGCTGCATATGAAACGTGCGTCACGTCCGCCATTTCTCCAAATACGTTCTGGCATCGTTCTGCGTCCATCAAGTCCACCGAGATGTGCTTTGCGGAACCAATTCCCTCCGGCTTTCGCCTAGAGATAGCGATCACCTCCCAACCAGGAAGTCGCTCAAAATGACGAATAGCCTCATAGCCCACCAATCCTGACGCTCCAACAATTACAATTTTTCCGTGACTCACTTTCATGCCTCCATTTTCCCCCAGTCGGTAAGGTACACGTGCCAACGTAGCTCGGCTCCATTTTTGACTACGCTATCCATGGTTGATTGAGGAAAAGCAACGACTCTTCATGGGAGAGAAAAATTGTTGGGAAACAACTCCAAATCTTTCGCCAAGAAGGTCCTAAACGCTTTATGCTGGATATACCTGAATCGGGCACATTGACATAGGAGGGACCTGAGTCGTAAGTTGGCACTCGGCCAGGAGAGGCGATCGCAGGATCCTGCTCGAGCCATGAGCCTGTGAACTCCGTCAGATCCGGAAGGAAGCAGCGGTAACTGAACTCAGGTTGTGAGCAAAGGTCCTGCGGTCACCACTCCTGGCGCTTATTTTTCCCCGCCGCCACGTTCGTGTATCAAAATAACGAGATGAACTCCTTTAAACAGACATTTTTACTGCGGTTCCAGTACATTGGGCAAAAAAGAGAGTCCGATTGGAAGGTTCCTAATGAGTTATGAGGTCCTAGCACGAAAATGGCGGCCTACAGATTTTTCCGACGTTGTAAGTCAAAATCACGTTGTCACGCCCCTACGAAATGCAATCAAGACTGGTCGGGTACCTCATGCGATTCTTCTAACGGGACCCCGAGGAATTGGGAAAACAACTCTGGCACGCATCATCGCTCGATGTCTAAATTGTCAGGAAGGACCCACCGATAATCCGTGCAACAAATGTCATTCTTGCAAGGAAATTGGAACTAACCTTTCGACTGACGTACAGGAAATCGACGCAGCAAGCCGAACAAGCGTTGACGATGTAAGAGAAATCATTGAATCAGTCAGGTATTCTGCAAGTCCAGGGAAATACCGCATTTTTGTCATCGACGAAGTCCACATGCTGTCGACGGCTGCATTCAACGCACTCCTCAAAACTTTAGAAGAACCTCCTCCGAAAAGCCTCTTTGTTCTCGCTACTACCAACCCTGAAAAAATCCCCTATACAGTCGTCTCCCGTTGCCAGCGGTACGATTTGCGACAAGTTTCGGTCTCTGAAATAGCCAAACGCCTCGAAACAGTCGCAAAATCTGAAGGCGCGAAACTTACCGAGACGAGCCTTCAAGCAATTGCTCGGGCGGCAGCGGGATCCTTGAGAGATGGACTTACGCTCCTAGATCAATTATTCGCCGGGGGTACAACGGCCGTAACCGACAACCAAGTTGCTCAAATGCTCGATCTCATTGATCGCGAAATTCCTCTTTCAATTATCGAGGGATGCATCAAAAAGAACCCGGGCAAGGCACTGCTTGCCTGCAAAAGAGCCCGTGAAGCGGGTATCGATGCGCGACGACTTGCAGCGGAACTTCTTCAGATTTTGCGAGATCTTGTCGTCATCCAACTTGCACCAAAAGAGCCGTCGCTTATCGACGCGCCCGAATCAGACTTAGCAAAGCTTAAAGAAATAGCGGCAGGCGAAGAACCCATCAGATTACGGCGCATGTTTCGTGCATTAATCAGAGAGCAAGAAGATCTTTCCTTCGCTCCAGATGGTTTTGCCGTTCTCGAGATGAGCGTTATTCGATTAGCCGACCTGCCTTCCGGTGACGATGTTGAGACTCTTTTGTCAAAACTTTCGATACTCGAAGAGAATTTACGCGATGGTGGCGGCTCCCAATCAACAGGGAGCGGAGGAGGGTCCCCTGCAGAGCCTTTAAAAAGAGGCGGTAAATCCTCGGGAGTTGAAATCAAAACGACCCCTAACTTGAAGACCGTCTCGACCAAGCCTTTGGCTCTAGAGATTCCGAGTGCGCCTGAAACTGAGGACGCAAACAATCTGGGTACAGTCTATGACAGATTGAGGGCGTTCGCCGAAGAACGGAACCGCGGGCTTTTTGCAGGTCTCGAAGGGGGAACTCTCCTTGAAAAGGAGAACGGCCGTCTCCGCATCTCGCTTCCAGGAGGGATCGCTTCGCAGAGAATTTGCGCCAGAAAGGCTGATCTCGAGGCCGTTTGCGAGCAGTTTTTTTCTCGAAGGACGGAGATAGATATTGACGTTTCACCTATGAAAGCTGAGACCGAGACAGCTGACCCGGAAATTCAAAACGTGCAGAACCGAGAAACCCGAAAGGCCGCCCTTCGTCACGAAGCGATCAATTCCGCTTTAAACATTTTGGAGGCCGAGATTGTCGAGATACGACCTTTAAGTGACAATCGACAAACTCTTTCAGATCTTCCATTCGAAGACCATTAATTACAGGAGAAGCCCTTGGAAACATCTGACATTCAAAAACTTCTATCTCAGGCCCAGACAATGCAAAGTGATATGGCAAAGCTCCAAGAGCAACTTGCCTCTAGGCGCGTAGAAGGAAGTGCTGGGGGAGGAATGGTTACAGCTATCGTCACAGGTGCATTGAAGGTAGAAGAAATACAAATCGAGGAGGCATTGGCAGATTCAAAAGATCTGGCAATGCTGCAAGACCTAGTAACCGCCGCCGTAAATGCAGGATTAGCGAATGCACAAAGGATGGTTCAAGAAGAGATCCAAAAAAGTAGTGGAAGCATGGGGTCACTTCTGAACGTTCTCGGTGGCTCCTAGGAGGTGGTGGTTCCTGCACCTATTGAGCGTCTGATCGAAAACCTCCGACGCCTCCCAGGGATCGGAGAAAAGTCAGCGACCCGCTTAGCATTTTATCTCCTTGCGGCGCCCCAGGGTTTTGCGGACGAACTGGCAAGTGCCATCTCACGGGTAAAACGAGACGTCGTATTCTGCGAAATTTGCTTCGATATGAGCGAATCCTCTCCGTGCCGTTTGTGTCAAGACAGAACCCGAAATCCAAAACAGATATGTGTCGTTGAGGAACCCGCAGACAGAGCCGCAGTCGAGGCAAGTGGGTCGTTCCGAGGTCTCTACCATGTTTTGGGTGGAACTCTTGCCCCCATAGATGGAATCGGCCCCGAAGATTTAAGAATTGCAGAATTAGAGGCCAGGGTTCGCGACAAAGGTGCCGAGGAAGTGGTGATTGCAACGAATCCTACCGCGGAAGGGGACGCTACCGCCCATTTTTTAGCAGATCGTCTTCGGTCGACTGGGGTTAGATTGACCCGTATAGCATCTGGGATGCCCCTTGGAGGAGATCTCGAGTACGCCGATCGAGTGACTGTAGGAAGGTCCTTCGACTATCGTCGAGACATCGAGTAGGCGGTTTGGCACCCTGCATTCATCAAAAACTTTTAAACCTAAGCTTCTCAAGAACGGATGGCCGTGCATCAGAATAACGGACCGCCCTTCTAAGTGATCTCCCTGAAATTTTGGCATCCGACCCTACCAGGATTTTATTGTCCCATCCCTCTATATCTATAAGAACCCGGGATTTAAATTGACGCCGGAACTCTGTGGCGTTAGCCCGGCTGTCATCTAGCGAATTCGATACCAGTAGACCTCCATTACGAAGCAACCGATTAATCTTTCCCAATCCTGGGCTGGGAAGCCAGTCGGGTTTAGACAGGTGACGACCCGTTCCTACGAAGATATCCTCGATAATGAGATCAAACTTTCTTCTTGAAGACTCAATAAAATTAGCAGCATCTGAAATTTCAATTTTGACCGGCAATGTTGCTAAATCAAACCACTCAAGAGACGTGGCGACGACTTCTGCATCGATTTCAACGCCAACGAATTTTGAACGGGGATTGAGCGCCAGAACTCCCCTGACCACACTCGCCCCGGCCAGCCCCAAGACCAATACCTTAGGTTGCTTTATCCCTAATAGAAGCACTCCGAGCGACATAGCTTCCCAAACTACCCCTGTCCTCGATTCACCTGGGGTGTAGACAGAAGCCAACGTCTTTGAGACGCGCATGCTTCTCTGATGCCCTTTACTACTCTCTTTTACTAAGACTCGAGAAGTCGGGCCTCTACCTCGGTACACTGTCCCCATGTCGATTGACCTTTTCCCTACTAAAGCTTCTACTTCGGTGAGAGTAGCTGTACCCGTACCAGTAAAAACCCTCCTAGATTACGCTGTTCCGTCGCATTTGGAATTAAAAAATCTCACCGGATTTAGGGTAAGGGTACTAGTTGGCCGTCGACAACTAGTTGGAGTCGTAGTTGGAAACTCTGTAACTAATCCTAATGAACTTCGACCGCTTTTAGAAATTATTGATAGAGAGCCTGTTATAAGCAATAGGCTTATCGATGTGCTCCTAGAACAAGCCGCGCACATAGACTGCCCCCCCGGAAGCGCCAGCGAGTCGGCTGTGCCTACTGGAAGTACCCCGCGAATTACGGCGGGGTTAAAACTTTCAAGCCGAGGTCAAACGGCAATCGCAAATTCTGTCGCTACCGGGCAACTTAAAGACCTACTAAACGCGTTGAGTAAGGGACCCCTCGGAAGCGCTGTCTTAAAACGAAGATTCTCGGTTAGCACAATTGGATTAGCTACTAGGGAAAGACTTATCAAACGGGTCGATATAACGACGAAGTCTCGAGCCGGAACACGGATGGAAGATTGGGTAAAAATAAAAGAACACCTGAACACAAAGGAAACAAAGGCCCAATTAGCCCGCTCCCCTCGGCAAGCAAAGCTATTTGAAAAATTGAGAGAATCGGGACCGGTCCTAGCTAGCAAAGTACGGTCTCATTCTTCGGATTCTAGGGCCCTTAGGGAACTCCTTCGGCGTGGGCTCGTATCTGTCGAAAAAAGAAAGTCTGAACGGAAAATTCTAGGCGACGCTCCTTCACGCGACCAGCTTCCGAAACTCTCGAAGGAACAGGAAGAAGCGGTAGGAATCCTTACGAGAGCTGTAAAAAAGAAACGAAACGAGTCCTTCCTCCTACAAGGCGTCACAGGAAGCGGAAAAACGGAGGTCTATCTAAGAGCCATTGCCACTGCCCTTAAAGACAAACGCAGTGCACTAGTCCTCGTACCGGAGATTACGCTCACCCATCAAATTGTACACAGGCTACGCGCACGATTTGGAGATCTAGTGGCCGTTCTACATAGTGGCCTTTCGGAAAATGAGCGCTTCGAGCAGTGGGAAAAGCTCAAATCGGGAGAAGTGCCCATTGCGGTTGGAGCCCGCTCGGCACTATTCGCCCCGCTAGATGACCTCGGAGTAATTGTAATTGATGAAGAACATGATCCTGCATACAAAAACAGTGAAGGCTTCCGATACTATGCCCATGACATCGCTTCGTCACGAGGGAGAGCCGACGATTGTCCAATTATTTTAGGGTCGGCTACTCCTGCACTCGAAACAAGGTACTTGGCAGAAAGTGGAAAAATTACTCGATTAAAGCTGCCTTTCCGCATTGGAAAACGCCCTATGCCATCGGTCCGCTTTATCGATCTGACAAAGGAGCAGGCCGCCGCTCCTCGGGGAGAGAAACTGATTCTTTCTCCACCTCTATTAAAGGCCCTAAGATCGGTACTCGATGAAGGTGGGCAGGCGATTTTATTTTTGAATCGAAGGGGCTTTGCAACCCAGATATCCTGCTTCTTGTGCGGACATATTGAACGCTGTCAAAACTGTGACATCTCTTTGGTATACCACTCTAATGATCACTCTTTACGCTGCCACTACTGTGACTACAAAACGACTCCTCCCCAAATTTGCCGAGGTTGTGGTGAAGGACAAGGGTCACTACTTGGGACTGGAACAGAGCGCGTAGAAGAAGCTGTCAGAGGAGAATTCCCGACAGCTCGAATAGGGAGGCTAGACCGGGACACGGCGGCACGTAAGGGAGCGACTCAAACAATTTTAGACAATCTCGGCGAACATCGACTCGATGTTTTGATTGGCACCCAAATGGTCGCCAAAGGTCATCACTTCCCCGGAGTCAGACTAGTCGGAGTTATACACGCTGACCATGCTCTACATTTCCCTGACTTTCGTGCTGCGGAAAGGTGCTTTCAACTCTTAACACAGGTCGCTGGTCGTGCGGGAAGAGGCAAGGAACCGGGGCAGGTCCTAATCCAAACCTATAATCCGGAACACTACGCCATGAAGCCCGCACTTTCGCACGACTATGAGACCTTCTACCAACAAGAAATAATTGCCCGTAAAGAACTGCTCTATCCCCCCTTCTGCGTACTAGCCCAAATAGGATTTTCTTCTTCAAATCTGAAAGAAGTAGAAAAGGCCGCAGAACATATCGCCCACCTATGTAGACAAAATGCAAGCCATGACATTGCTGTTCTAGGTCCCGCCCCGGCCCCAATTGCACGTCTTCGAGGGAAACATCGGATGCAAATCCTCGTTAAGGCCTCAAATCACCAGGTCCTCCTCGCGTTAGTTCAAACCGTTAAAATAGCCGACGCACAAATTCCAAAGACAACTCGGATAAGTTACGAATTTAATCCTACTGATATGCTCTAGATTGCTGTTGACTGCTATCTTGAGCGAATGGCACTTAGAGAAGTACTTCGATTCCCCGATAAGCGTCTAAAGGGAATTTCAAAAACGATCAATGAAATTGACGAGAAGGTGAGAGAACTCGCTCGAGACATGATCGATGTAATGTATGATGAACCCGGAATAGGCCTTGCGGCTCCACAAATCGGCGACCCTCTCCGACTTATAGTACTCGACACTGAATGGACTGAAGAAGGCAAGGAAAAAGAACCTCTAGCTCTTGTGAACCCCGAAATTATCGAGCGGTCTGGAAAAATTATATGGACTGAGGGCTGTCTCTCAGTACCCGACTTTACAGCCGACGTTGAACGCTCAGAAACGATCACCATCCGAGGTCTGGATCTAGATGGGAAGGAACTTCAAGAGCAGGCTACTGGTCTGCGCTCCGTTTGCTTTCAACATGAAATAGACCACTTGGATGGAATATTATTTATTGACCGTATAAGTCGACTCCGTCGTGGCTTATATATCAAAAAGAGAAAAAAATCCTTACGAAACGAGAGTGTCAGTTAACTGAAACTCGACCGTCTTTTTCGGTCAAGTCTAATGGGGTAACGATTTGCGCATATTGTATTTCGGTACGCCCGCCTTCGCCGTACCAACTTTAAAAAGATTACTAGAAGGACCTCACACGGTTTGCGGGGTAGTGAGCCAACCTGACAAGAAGCAAGGGAGAGGACGCCTACGCCAGCCATCTCCAGTAGCCCAACTTGCGTTAGAAAAAGACGTTCCTCTTTGGCGACCGGAGAAAATAGGAAGCAAGGAGGTCCAACTTTCGCTTGCCCAACAGGGGGCAGACATTGGAATCGTAGCTGCTTACGGTCAGTTCATACCTCGCAAAATCCGCGAGCTTCCAAACCTTGGCTACTTGATCAATGCACACGCCAGCCTTCTTCCTAAATTAAGAGGGGCGTCACCCATCACAAAAGCAATTCTAGACGGCGAGCTGGAAACCGGCATTTCAATCATGCGGGTGGATAAAGAAATGGATGCAGGTCCAATTCTTTTCAAAGACAAAATTAAGATTCTTGGTGACGAAAACGCTGGAGAGTTAACTCGACGTCTCGCCGGTGTGGCCTCTGACGCAGTAAGTCGCGCCTTAACCGAGATCGAGGCAGGCGCTGAATTCGAACCACAGGATCATTCGAGAGCAACGTTTGCTTCTAAAATCACCAGCCTCGATTCGGAACTCGACTTTTCAGAAGCTGCAGATTCTCTTTCGCGACGCATAAGAGCGATGGCCCCAAAGCCCGGAGCCTTCGCTTCCTGCCCCACTGGATTGGTCCGGATTCTAAAAGCGAAGATCTTGGAGGGGGACCCTGATAGAACGGCCGGAAGGTATTGGATCGAAAAAAATGACGCCGATGCCCCTCTTCGAATAGCCACGTCATCAGGATATCTCCTTCCGCTCGAGTTGCAGCGTCCAGGTGGGAAGGTACTTCGCACAAAAGATTTTTTAAGAGGCGCTCGCTTTCCTGAGAACGGCTCCTTCGGGCCAATTGGTGATGCTGCTAGACTCAAATCTAACTTGCTCGATATTAAACACCAAAAGTAAATCTCGATTTCATAGAGGAAACAGTGAATGAGCTAAAGCCGCCTTATAAAAGACAACCGAATAAGCGACCAGTATCGGTACAAAGACGACAGAACTCGCGCCCGACCCAAGCACGACTGCTCGCTATTCGAGTTCTAGATCGAGTAGAGAGCTCGGGCGCCTTTTCAGATCTATCGCTTTCGGCTGCATTGGCTAGGAGTACTCTTGCTCCATCTGATCGAGCCTTAGCAACCGAACTTCTTTACGGCACTCTCCGATGGAGAGGACGTCTCGATTTCCTGCTTGCCCAGGTCCTGGACCGTAAGCTTTCAGAGGTTGAATCTGTTGTTCGATCTATCCTCCGAATTGGAGCATACCAATTGGCGGTAATGACGAAGATTCCAGCATCACAGGCGGTAGACAAAACAGTCAACTGTGCAAAAGTTCTAGGAGCCCAGAGAGCAACAGGATTTATTAATGGTGTCTTACGCAATCTCAACAGAAAATTGGAGAGTATTGCCTTCCCCCCGTTAGAAACAGATCCTCTCGCCCACATAGTCAACAGCCTATCACTCCCTGAGTGGATCGCTGCTCGTTGGATTAAACGTTATGGTGCCAGGGATGCAGCCGCTCTCGCGGCAGTAGCAAACCAGAAACCCCCTCTGACGATTCGAACAAACATACGCCGACAAAGTCGCGAAAAATTAATGAGTAAGTTGAACGAAGGTCCCTACGAGGTTCACGCGTGCCCAGTAGCTCGCTACGGCTTGACAATTAAAGGGAGACTTATTCCAGGGGAAGACCCAGCATTTAGAAACGGCTTTTTTACAGTACAAGATGAGGCGTCGCAAGCAGTTATCGACCTCCTCGATCCGCAGCCGGGTGACATCGTATTAGATGCCTGTGCCGCCCCAGGGACAAAAGCCACTGCGATTGCGGAGAGGGTTCAGGAGACAGGCCACGTGATTGCTGTAGATAAGCATGAGCGAAGGCTTGCCTTGGTGGGTCGAGATGCCCGCAGACTAGGTTTACAAAATATCGAGCTCCGTTGCCTGGACACTACTAGGCAACTAGACGAACTTGGCTCAATAAAGTTTGACCGCGTACTCATCGACGCACCGTGTTCAGGCCTAGGGACCATAAGACGTAATCCTGACGCGCGTTGGAGAGTGAAAGCAGAAGATCCCTCGCGATTAGCAGAAATCCAGAAACTTCTTTTAAAAGAGGGTTTAGACCGTTTAAAACCAGGTGGTGTCCTTGTCTACAGCACGTGTACACTCGAGCCAGAAGAAAATGACCATGTAGTGGATGCTGTTTTGAGCTTACGACGTAACAGTAGACTTTCAGATCGAGACGATCTGCCAGCTACTCTTCACGATTGGATTGACAAACGAGGTCTGATGCGAGCCTACCCACATCTGACTGGGGCTGACGGCTTCTTCGCAGCACAGATCACGACGCAGGAGAAAGAGAATTGACTAGACCAATCAAGATCGCGCCTTCGATTTTAGCTTGTGATTTTACGAAGATCGGAGCGGAAATTAAAAAAATCGAGAGCGCAGGAGCCGATTGTGTTCATGTCGATGTAATGGATGGACACTTCGTTCCCAACCTTACAATAGGCCCGCCTGTCGTTGAATCGATACGCAAAATTACTGCCCTCCCTCTCGATGTGCACCTGATGATTCAAAACCCCGAGAGGTTCATAGAGTCCTTCGTAAAGGCAGGTGCCGATACAGTGGGAGTGCATATTGAAGCATGCCCACACGTCCACCGGACCATTCGCCAAATTAAGGAAACAGGAACACGTGCCTCAATAACGCTCAATCCCGGCACTCCTGCACAAGCTATTGAACCTGTCCTCGAAGAAGTCGATCAAGTACTGGTTATGACTGTTAATCCTGGATTTGGTGGTCAGAAGTTTATTGAGGGTTGCTTGAAAAAGATTACCGCTATAAGAAGCTGGCTAGACGAGAGAAATGATGACGTTGACATTGAAGTAGATGGAGGTATTGATCCAGCTACCGCAAGATTAGTCGCAAAAGCCGGAGCAAACGTCCTAGTGGCGGGAACAGCTATTTTTGGGAGCTCGTCCTACCCAAGAGCAATCGAAGGACTGCGACAAGAGGCGGAGAGGGCACGAGAACACTAGATAGGGCCTCCAAACAAACAACTACAGGCACTTTGATAAACAAGATCTTTGCTAATTCACAGACCACGCTAGGTTTAGGCAATGCCTTTCTAAAAACACGTCGGGGCGTGGCGCAGGTTGGTAGCGCGCTTCGTTCGGGACGAAGAGGTCGCTGGTTCGAATCCAGTCGCCCCGACCATTATTGACTGGAGCAGATTATTTCTGATCGTGTACCCATGACGCCGAAGGGATATGAAGCGCTGCAGGAAGAGCTCAGGCGCCTGAAGTCCCAAGAACGCCCCTCAATAGTCCGTGAAATTGAGGAAGCCCGAGCACACGGAGACCTCTCCGAAAACGCGGAATATCACGCCGCAAAAGAGAAGCAAGGCCATATTGAAGGCAGGATAGCCCTGGTAGAAGACAAACTCGCTCGTGCACAAGTGATCGAAATTACCGAAGCAGCAGATGGGCGAGTACGATTCGGCGCCACAGTCACTCTTGAAGAAACTGGATCGGGTGATCAGGAGACATATACCATCGTTGGCGAGGACGAGGCCGACGCGAAGTTGGGGAAAATTTCCGTCACCTCACCCATAGCAAGAGCCATGATCGGAAAAGAACAAGACGCTACAGTAATCGTACAAGTCCCTAAAGGAACACGAGAATTCGAAATTTTGGAAGTCGAATACAAGGTCTAGGCTTTCTCGACGTGCATTATCAAAGTGATCGACACAATCCTTAAAGTAAGCGGAGCAAACCTTGATTTTCTTGATCAAGAAAGGTCAGAGAGTTCGCGTATTTCATTGCACTTCGGAGGGCACTAACTAGACTGGTCGATCCATATTCCCCGGTAGCTCAGCTGGTAGAGCAAGCGGCTGTTAACCGCTGGGTCGTAGGTTCGAGTCCTACCCGGGGAGCCACTTAGTCCGATAAACCTCGATAAAATGCCCTTAACCTACTTACAAGCTGGGCTATCCGTTGACCATGAAAGACCAGGACGTGCTTGGGGCTCCGAGAACCGAAGGACCACCAAAAGCCCGGACTTAAAGCAATAAGTAAGTCTCCAATCGGATTCCTTGGTCTGCTCTAAAAGCTTATAGCCAGAGGAGAATTTTTCGTAAACGGCTCCTAGTCCTTGTCGATCGGCCTCGGACAAGGCTCGCTCGTGAAGAGCCGTTCCATCTGCAATAGAGTTCAATATCTGTCGGCTTAAATAGTCAAGGCGACGTAGCTCAGATCGAGTCTGACTGGCAGAAACTCCGTAGTATGTTGCACTAGACAAGACAATAAAACCGATGATGAGTCGCAAAATAACCCCAGCTTTTTCGGACACGAAGAGACCTCCTGGCGACTTTCCCCCGGCGGGGACTTTTGAAAAGAGCCGTAAAGGCCGACTCTCGCTAGCCTAAAGGTACTAGAATTAGACCTTGTAAGGAGTCTTAAATGCCCCTGTCTCGCGTGACTGAAGCAATTGATGAAATCCGGCGTGGTAACGCCATAATTCTCGTGGACGATGAGGATCGAGAAAACGAGGGTGACTTCGTCGTTGCAGCGGAGAAAATTACACCCGATTGGGTCAACTTTATGGCAAAAAATGGGAGGGGCTTAATCTGCCTCGCACTAACCCAAGAACGAGCCCACGAGCTCGATCTCGGGCTTATGGTTTCCAACAATACCTCGCCTTATGAAACTGCATTCACCCCATCGATTGAGGCTCGTGAAGGAGTAACCACTGGTATAAGTGCTTCAGACAGAGCTCACACGATTTCCACCGCCGTGAACCCAGAAAACAATGCCGAAGACATTCGAAAACCAGGACATGTCTTTCCGCTAA
>CAYOGP010000025.1:0-13417 GCA_964403555.1 uncultured Spirochaetales bacterium
CGGATCCGTTGAAGCCACAGGAGTGCAATTGACTGGCTCTCCTCCTGCGACTTCAGCCCAATGCAAATCGCTTTCTTCAGAAAAATCGACTGCTGCCTGTTCTCTCTCAGCCCAAACACAAAATTCGGGGCTATGCGTAGACATTTCCAACGCACCTACTAACAATGGTTGGTACAAAATCACCCGATCCGTTTCAATTCCGCAACTTGCTGTCAAGATAGCCTTGGGCTTCGCATCATCGATTCGTGTGGCCAATTCATTCGAGGCAAAGCCTCCAAAAACGACGGAATGAACGGCGCCGAGGCGTGCACATGCCAGCATTCCAACAACTGCCTCTGGGATCATCGGCATATAAATAAGAACTCGATCCCCTTTTTGTATACCTCGCGCCTTGAGGCCACCAGCGAATCGTGAAACGAGGTCCTGGAGCTCTCCGTAGGAGAAAGTGCGCTTCGAGCCTGTGACCGGGCTGTCGTAAATCAATGCGGCCTGATCTCCTCGGCCCTCTGAGACGTGAATATCAATCGCGTTGTAGCAGGTGTTCGTCGAGCCATCAGGAAACCAACGATTGAAGGGAGCATCGCTGGCATCAAGTGCGACACTTGGGGATTGAAACCAATGGACGTCTTGTGACGCCTGAAGCCAGAATTCTTGAGGATTTTCTATTGACCTCTGGTACAAGTCTTCGTAGGACTCAATTTTGGACATGCGAAGTGTTCTCCTAAGATAGATACAATAGCGTTGCAGTCTAACTGGACCGAGAAAAATAAAGAAAGAATCAAACGTGGGGAAGAAACCGACTGAAGGCGATAGGGATTCGGAATGGAGCGAGGAGCTCTCGGGAATCGAAGATAGGCTAAGACTGAGACACGATCTTGGCGGCACCGAAGCGATTACCAGACAACACGAGTCTGGCCGCTTGACGATAAGAGAACGTGTCGAACTAATGATCGACTCAGGCACCTTTCATGAGCAAGGACCACTCGCAGGCTATAGCGAAAATGATGAGCTGGGAAACCTAAAGAGTTTCTCACCTGCCAACTACGTCTTGGGAGTGGCCAAAGTTGATACCCGACCTTGTGTAGTCGGAGGTGAAGACTTCACGCAGAAAGGAGGATCTCCTTCCTCAGCAGGGCTTCGAAAAAGCATCTACGCAGAATCACTTGCGCTTCGCCTCAAGATACCTCTCGTGAGATTTTTGGAAGGAGGTGGCGGTAGTGTGACTGGGTCAGCCGGAAAGCAGGGAGTGCAAGGCAACCCTGTCTTCGCAACGCCTAGGTTTAGGTCCATCGCGGAAATTATGGGAGTCGCACCGGTCGTCTCGGCGGCTGTAGGAGCAGTAGCTGGCTTCCCGGCGGCTCGTCTGGTCGCATCTCATTTTTCAGTAATGACGCGAAACACCTCTCAGGTAATGATCGGCGGTCCTGCTCTGGTTGAACGGGCACTCGGCAAGAGTCTAACCAAAGAAGAACTCGGAGGCGCAGCAGTTCACGCACGAAGCGGGGTAGTAGATAACCTCGTCGATGACGAAAACGAGGCCGCCGATCAAATGCGTCGCTTCTTGTCATTCATGCCCACGAATGTTTTCCAGCTCCCTCCTATTATAAATTCTGCAGATCCCCCTGAGCGGAAAACACAAGCCCTTCGTCACCTCGTTCCTCGGGATCGGAGAAAACCTTTTAAGGTACGCGAGATCCTCGAATCCGTACTTGATCAGGGATCGTTTTTTGAGATGACGAAAACATTTGGGAGGTCGCAAGTAACTGGATTAGGGAGACTCGACGGACAACCCGTTGGTGTTTGGGCTAACGATTGTCACTTCCATGCAGGAGCCATGACGGCGAATGGGGCACAAAAGGTACGCAGGTTCGTAGACCTTTGTGACACCTTCCACTTGCCGGTCATCAGCTTCGTTGATGAACCCGGATTTATGATTGGACCGGAAGCGGAGAGCGCTGCAACTATTCGTCACGGAGCTTCAGCAATTTTTGCGGTCCAGCAAAGTCGAGTACCTTGGATAACAGTACTAATCCGAAAGGCCTACGGCGTAGCCGCAGTGGCACACTTTGGACCTGAGGGGGTAGTGCTTGCATGGCCATCTGCCGAATCCGGAGCCCTCCCTCTTGAGGGGGGAATCGCAGTGGCCTACAGGAGAGAAATAGCGGAGTCAAGCAATCCCGCCGCTAAGAGAAAAGAATTGGAAGAAGAATGGGCTGCAAGACGTTCAACCTTCGGACGCGCAGAAGGCTTTGCGGTACACGACATGATTGATCCTGCAAACACCCGTTTCGAGTTATGCAGATGGTTGAAATGGACGAGCCCACTTTTAGAAGACTTGAGAGGTCCTAGCAAATACGGGATCCGGCCTTAAAAGAATGACAGCACACGATTCCGCCAGAAGGACCTTAAAGCCGTGTTACTTCTTGCGTTCTTAGCCACCAGAGTTCAAAAATTGGAGGTGCAGGAAGTTTGAACGACTTCTGAACCGCTTTAACGTAAATTTTCCCCTGACGCAGATAATTTTTCCCTAAAACTTCTGCGTCATCCATGGAAATTCGATCTGTTTTGTAATCAGCAATAACCCAGGCACCACTTGTCTCGCGATAAAACAAGTCTATCGAACCCGCTATTGAATGAAGAGGCTCTTGATCACCAGCAAGCGGTTGGGAAAGAATTGGAAGTTCGCGAGCCAAAATATTGGGATAAATTTCAATAAACTTCTTATAAAGAGCGCCTTTAAAGAATGTCCGTAATATTTTAGCTGTCTCCTCAAAAATTTTATCTCGATCAGTGGAAGACAGTTCTGGGGATAATTCTGATTTAATTGAATTTATTAATTTTTTCTGTCTCGTCTCAGAAAGCGAATCACCGAAAAGATTTTGCAACGTTTTATGAACGACTTCACCAATTATCAATGCTGACTTACGATTCACCTTTGACGGTGTTACCTTTGGTAATACAGTTTCCCTATCCTCTTCAAAATCCGCTTTTTCAGATGCAATCCCGTGGAGCAAACGATTGCTTCGGATATCAGCTAATCGTTTTCTATCTTCAATCTCTCTATCTCTTTCCACTAGAGATTCAACATCAAGGTTACTCTTCACATTTTCGACATCTAAAGAAAACTTTCTATCTAGGTGGATCATGCGACACGGCAAAATAAAACGGCGTCCGCTATCAGAATCGTCAAAAAAATGTTCACCGGGAGAGAGTCTCTCAATAGCGTTCTCGAGAAACGATTCGGTCGGAAACGTTTTAGAAGCGATCATACCCATGAAAGATTTCTCGCTAGCTACCGACCTTACTGGAAAACAGCCAGAAACAACCAGCCTATTCTTTGCACGTGTCATCGCAACATAAAGCAGTCGAACCTGTTCGGCTTCATCATCTTGCTTTCTATCACGTCGAACGGCCTCATATTGAGGATTGGGACGACCCAAAAGTTGAACTCCTTGAAGCTCACCGTCCCGAAATATCTCGGTGTCTGGAGGCTTTGCATAGTAAAAATCTGTCCTCAGCAAATAAACGTTTTCCCAGTCTCGCCCCTTAGCGTTGTGAATAGTAGAAACTTCTATCGCATCTCCATACTCGCCTTGAAATCGTTTAGGACTTTCCAGTGTTCCGTATGCAAGACTTACCTCCAGTTCATCTAGAATACGTTGTACAGATCCAGGAAAATTTGAGCACCGAAGGACAAAGCGGTCCCAAAATTCCGTCAATTTATCCAGACGGCGCTTACCTTGGCGCCTTATCGCATCACCCGCCTCAAAAAGAAAATTTGACCGAACTCGATCCGCCCAGAGCTCTGGACTGAGCTCTTTCAGAGTACTCCGTGCATCCGCCAGACAGTGCAAACATAGGATCATATTATTCCTCGCTACCTCGGAAAGATCACCTTTGCCTTCTAACCATTTCTCACGTACGAAATCAACGCTACTTGAACTTTTAAGACCTAACGTGGCAATCTCAGCAAACAAGCCTTCGTTTTGGAACTGCCACAATAATTTCTGCGGTAAACCCACCCAAGAAGAGGTGAGCCATGCTGATAACGATAAGGTGTCACTAGGATTTACAATCGCACGCAAAAGTGAAATAACATCCATGATTTCACGGGAGGGAGCTTTATCTGGGTCACGATCGAAACTGTAGGGAATGTTTGCATCCCGAAGAGCAGACAAAATTGTATCAATCCGATTCCCCGAACGAACGAGTAGAGCCATTTGGTTCCAGCTGACACCAGATTCCCTTTCGCGGAGCACATCATCTATTAAAGCGCGAGCCTCCAATCTCATTCCTTGATCAGGATCTCTAAAAGGGAGAGATTGACCATCCTCATCGCAGGCCAACCAAAAAGACACTCTCGGGCCGGATCCCCCTTGATCATCGGTTACCCGTCCCGGAACCAACTCAGAAAAGGCTGGCTGGCGACCTCGTTCTTTCAACATCAGGGGTTCAATCGAACGAGTAACCTCCTCTAGGATCTCGGGAAAAGATCTAAAATTAACCGATAGCAGTAATTTCGTTCCTCCTGCTCGGTCTATTTCTTCAACGAACTCTTCATATGCTCGAAGGTCAGCATTTCTAAATCCGAAAATTGATTGCTTGGGATCCCCAACAACGAAAAGTCCGACCTTTGGCCCGTCCGCTAGAGTCAACATCTTTAAAATTTGACATTGGATCTTATTAGTGTCCTGGAATTCGTCGACTAAAATTTGCGAGAATCCATGCCGAAGAGTATTGCGAGTCTCATCGTCGGTCCGTAAAAGAGCTTCGGTTCGAACAAGGATTTCATCAAATCTGACAATCCCTCTTTGTTCCATTTTTATCCGAGCATTTCCCCAAACGGCCCCCAACACATGATGTAGAGATAAAAAAGTCTTCGCATCAAGCTTTAAAAGTATCTTAACTTTTGGAGCAACAATACGAGCAGACTCAATCAGAGAGTTAACATCATCGCCAAGGGTCTTGCGATCTCGAAGCTTAACTTCTGACATCCACTCGTTGAGTAAACCGGATGTCTTTTCTGACCAAAATGAAGCCAGTTTTTCCAAAGATAGGTTTAAATTTTTAGCGGTAGAAAGAGATTGCTCTGCTGCAGTAATAACTTCTTTTGATTTTACGTTAGTAACATTCTGACCAGCTTTAATGAGCTGACTACAACCTGCTATATAGTCTTGTCTAAACGAGGAGTCGTCAAATAATTTCTTCCTTGGAGAGCCAAACAGTTTTATCGCATTAGAATTGTCAATTAAATCTGAAATAAGACAGCTCTCTAAATCGGCAAGGCTAATACCTTCTTTAGCCAAGTGAAGCCAATTTTCATCAGGTAGATTTCCAAGACCTAGTTCCAATTCTTCTGAAATTGCATCGCGAACTACTGCCTTCGACAAGACAAAAGGCTCATCATCTATTTTGAATTTGGGGTGGAGGCCAGCCTGGATAGGGTATTTCGATAGGATATTTTCGCAAAACGAGTGAATTGTACCGACAAACAAGAGATCAAGATGCGGTAAAAGGATAGCAGCCCGTTCGCGATAAGCAGATGAAAGAAGCTTATCACTCATCCCATGAGGAATACTTCCCTTAATCAAATCCCAGAGCGCACCGCGAACTCTCGTAGACATTTCTCGAGCTGCGGCTTTTGTGAAAGTAATCGCAACAACTGAACGAATAACTTTGGTAGCAACTTCCTCTGAAGTAGCATCCTCTGAATCTTCTTCTTCCCAACCAGTACCCAGGCACCAATTTAATATCCTTGCTACTAAGACCGCCGTCTTCCCCGTCCCCGCACCTGCTTCCAAAACGATCGGACAGCTAAAAGCAGTTTGAGCTAGATCTCTCGAATACTCATCTTCTCTAGAAAGATCATCGTACTTATTAGTCACAGCTTGACCTCAAATACTTTTCGTAAAAGGCTTGAGGATTCTTCTGTATCCATAAATTTCTGGTAAGCTCGACGCTCCTCGCTCCCGCGACGCCAACATAATTCGCGAACACCGCAGTACGAACACAAATCGGGTTCCGATCCGTTTACCTTCGTAAGCCGAGGGGAAAACATACCTTCCTTCCAAATTTCGGTCGCTACTTCTCCCGCTTCATCAAGAACTCCAAGGTCTTTCTCTTTTTCAACTCTTGGAGATTGATTTAGAATACTGTGCCTTGGGTTCGTGTATAGATAACGACCTTTACCTTGATCTGGACTTACCGCCCGCGTATAGGCTTTCGCCTGTAAACCAGTTGCTCGTTTCGCTCCTGTTTTGAAGTCAGTAAGAATTTTTTCTCCTTCCAGTTCCTCTACCCTATCTACACGAAATTGAAGAATTCCCCCTTCTAACGAGGGCAGACTACATGTGCCATCGATCTCAACTCCGAGCCACTTCAGTCCCTCCGGGTCCAGAGTTTGTACATTAAGTACATGAGCACGTATCCATTCCATTAATGCGCGATCAAAGCCGGGCAGATAGATTCCATCCTCAAGCAGAATCTCGTTCACAGTTTCCTTCAGTAACTTGTCGAATTGTTGAGCGTTGGGCCAATTACCCCGTCGTCCGAACTCAAGGCTACTAATGAAAACACTGCTCGGGACACCTTCATTTTCACCTATACGTTGAAGAATTCGGTGTACGCCATTCCCGACCATTCTCGGATCAAACCCGGGGAGTTCGTCTAAGATTTTTTCCCGGGAGCTGAATTGGAGAACATTTTCAATAAAGTATTTCCAAGGACATTTCAATAAATCTTCGAGTTTCGTAACATAGTTGGAAAGTTTGGGCGAGTTTGAAAATTCCATCTTTCCCCACGGCGAACTCGAAACAAGCTTCGGATTATCAACTCTTCTCCCAAGTTCCTGACGAAAATCTGCTATGCCCTGCATACTCCCAGGAGGGATTTCTTTAAATTGGGAGGCGACTTTGATCAGCGCCGCGGTCAGAAAAGTTTTATGTAATTCTTCGTCACCGTTTAGACCACTCCGAACCGCGCCGCCTTCGGAACTCTCCATCAATTCTGCTTCCTGCGGTCCAAAAATTTCTGCTTCAGAAAGAAAAAACAGCTGCTCGAGAAGGGGCGAAACCGACAACTCGAGTCCCTCTTCGTCTCTTTGGCTATATGACCAGTAGACTTTTGGAGCCGCATCTGCGAGTTGTGCCGCTAAGTAGCGATCTTCATCTTTCCCTCTTCCCTTAATTGGTAATTCAGGAAGGTAGTTTAAAATGCTTGATCGGATTGCATCGGGCAGGAGGGGATCTTCGCTTATTATCCGAGGGAAAATTCCTTTGTTCATCCCAAGAACGAAAAGGTGCTCACAGGTGACCCCGCGCGCCTCGGTTACAGACAATAACTGAACTCCACCTCCAGTCTCTCCAGTTTTCTTTAGGCCGATTTCGGCAACAGCAATATCGAGTAAGTCAATGAAGTCTTCTCGTCGTAAATGAAAGTCTTTTGGAACGCTTTTAGACACTGCATCAAGATTTATTTCGATCAAAGTTTTTAATTCGGAATTGTCATTTGGAAAAAGTCCTAAGGTGAAATTTTTATAGAAAACGAATGGTGACCTCGCAGGCTCTTCAACGAGGTCGAAAACAAACTTTTGGATATTTCCCCACACACGCTTTGCAGATTCACTCAATCTTTTCGGTGGTACCGAAGAAAGACTTTTTAAGCGCTTCGCCGACCATGGTCGGAGCTCGTACTGGAGATCCGCATCTAAATTAACGAATGCACTCCAAACATCTAAAAAAGCATCTTGACCGAGACGGTGTAACTCTAAAAGTGCTAAAACACGACGACGAGCCAGTTCTGTCTCACCAAGTACTCTCTGTGCTATTGAGTAAGGTAATCCTCTTGCTCTCATTTCTCGGCTCAAATGCTGAATGTGTGATTCTAGATTTCGAGCTGTTATCACAATATCTTCGGGCAATACTCCTTGATCGGTGAGACGCGTAACTTCCTTTACAACTTGAACACATTCTGCCCTAAAGCTGGAAGCGCTGCTCCATTCATGAGTTGACCTATCAACTTTGTTGCTGATGATACTCTTTCGCCCACGGACCCCAGAGAGACGTTGAACTAAACGATCGAGGTATTTACGACCTCCGTTGAACGGTGAACTTTCTACACCTTGATCAATAAAGATCTGAGCATTTGTGTTTCGAAGAAGCGCTTCCAGTACGTCCCCTTGAACACCAGTCACATCTGCAAAGCCATATATCCAAATAGCTTTGCTTCTGCAGTTGTTCGAAGAGGACTCGATCATTTCTTTCGCTTGCTCATAACGATCGGAACGTCTGTGTAATCCCAATCTTCGGTAGGATTCACGAACACCACCAGATATGTCTAGGATACCCTTAGCAATCTCGGTCAAAAAGCCCGAACTCTTGCTTTGAAGACTCTCTCGCAACGCATCGAGGTGCGCATCCGTCAAACCCGCATCAAGGAGGTCTGCGACTGATTCGGTTAAGGATCCAAACCTGCCCTCGAATTCAGACAACGCCTTCGAGAAATATTTACCTCCGGAGGATTCGACATACGTCTCGGCGACATTTCGAACCAGAATGGAGAAGACTGCGTCACCATCCGGTGAACTATTTGGAGAATCCGACTCCAACAGTTCTTGAACAAAACCATCTAGTGTTTGGAAAATAAGCCCTAGGGCTGCACCTCTTCTAGATACTAGGCGGCCGGCTAGATGTCCTCTCAAGACACTCGAGGGAACTAGGACCCTCAGCACCCTTGAAAGATCGACCGGAGGCTCGACCAATTGGTCCAGCCTCCGGTCTAAAGCTTCCATTAGAACTAACTCCGACGATCTTGTTCCTCTGCAGAGTAAAACTCCTTCGGATCGTTCAGACTGACCTTGAAAGGAACCGTCGATGGGTAAACCCTTGCGCTCAAAGGACGTTGAGGATCGCCTCGGCACTGCTCACTTCGAGCTTACCGCCTTCTTCAACGGCAAGATGATTAACAACACCGTTTTCCGCTATCAACGCGAAACGCTGTGATCGTGCTCCAAGACCAAAACCGCTGCCATCCATTTCAAGCCCTACTGCACGGGTAAAATCACCATTACCGTCCGCGACCATCATGATATTTGAAGCGTTGCGATCCGCACCCCAGGCAGCCATAACAAAAGGATCATTGACTGAGATGCATGCAATTGTATCCACCCCCTTGGCAAGAATTTCATCCGCTTTTTCGACAAATCCTGGAAGATGGTTGTTCGAGCAGGTAGGGGTGAAGGCACCCGGAACTGCGAACAACACTACCTTTTTCCCTTTGAATATGTCGTCAGTCGTTTGATCTTCTAACCCGCTAGAGGAAAGAGTTTTAAAGGAAACTGCGGGGACTTTATCACCTACCTGAATGGCCATATGTTTTTCTCCGAAATAGGGGTTTCAATAATACTACGGCCTGATAATACAGCGTCCTGGCGATTGAATCCGTTACGATCTGAAAATGTCACGGGTTGCCGATAAAATCTGCATAGGAATCTCCCTAACGCTAGACAAAACCGGCACCGTGCGTGAGGGAAGGGCGACCCAATACATCGATGAGCTCTATATCCGGTCGCTTCAGGATGTTGGCGGACTAGTCAGATTAGTCCCGACAGGTTCTCTTGATGAAGGGCTACTCGACGGCCTCGACGGTCTGGTATTTCCGGGAGGCGGTGATTTTCCCCCCAGAAAGAAGTACCCACTCGAAGAGTTCGTTTTAGCGCCCCCAGAACAACGCGCTGCCGATGCCAAATTGCTTAAAAAAGCGCGAAAACGAAAACTTCCAGTTCTAGGAATCTGTTACGGCATGCAGCTGATGGCAACCGAGAGGTCGGGAACGTTATTTGACCACATCCCCGCAGACCTCCCTGAAGCAGGTAATCACACGCTCGGCGGAAACAAATTGCACGACATCTTTATCGAATCGGATTCTGTCCTAGCTCGCTGGCTCGGCACCCATGGCCGTACACAGGTCAATAGCCGCCACCATCAAGCCGTGAGGGACCCCGGCAAAGGCTTCCGTATTATCGCTAGGGCCTTAGACGGCGTCGTCGAAGCTATAGAAGCAGAAGGTCCCTGGACTGCAATTGGTGTCCAATGGCATCCAGAAGAGATGCCTGAACCCCACAGGGAAAAGTTGTTCCGCGGTTTTCTAGCAGCTTGTGATCAACTTAACTGAGTACTTTGAAAAGCTCACTCGATCGAGGAAGAACAGCGAGTTAAGACTTCGCTGAGGACCTCCTTGCTAGTAGCAAAATTAAGACGAACAAAATCTCGACCAGGTTCGCCAAATGCTTCTCCTTTACTAAAGCCCGTTCGTCCTTTATTTAAAAAATGGTGATATGGCGACGGTTTCAAGTGGAGATCCCCACAATTAAGCCATGCCAAGTAGGTAGCTTCTGGAGAATGAACGCTTATTCCCGAAATAGCCTTGGGAAACTCAGAAATTACGTAATCCCTGTTCTGCCGAAGTAACCTCAAAACGTCCTCCAACCAAGATTCTCCTTCCAACCAAGCAGCTTTGGTTGCGAGAAGGCCCGGCTGAGAAAGCCCTCCCCTGGCATGGCGTGGTATCCCACAAAATTGGCGTTGTAGGCTCTCGGAGCCAAATGCGGCCACAGCGCATCTTAGCCCGGCAATATTGAACGCCTTTGAAGCCGAATAGAAAGTGACCGTGCGTTTAGCGATTTCAGGTGAAAGAGAAGCAAATGGAGTATGTGTGTGCCCTGGATAAACCAGATCAGCATGAATCTCGTCACTAAGCACAATCAGATCATGCTCTAACACGATCCCTGCCAAAGCCTCGAGCTCTTTAGAAGTAAAAACCCTCCCCGTCGGATTATGGGGGTTACAAAGGAGCATAATTTTCACCTCTGGCGTACAGGAACTCCGGGTAAGATCGAGGTCCACCATATACCCATCAGAGCTGTCCACTAGAGGCACCTCGACCAAGCGACGTTCCGTTTCTTGAACTGACTGCAGAAACGGCGGATAAATAGGAGTCTGAACAAGAACCCCATCCCCAGGTTCTGAAAGTTGGAGCAAGGCAAGGTAGATGGCTTGAACCACCTCACTCATGACCTCCACCCTTTTAGGATCCAAACTCCACCCGAACTTTCGTTCCATTCTCTCCGAAAATATTTCGGGGATCTCCGATCGGCGGGGGTCCAACGGATACCCCCAGTCAGAACGTTCTAGAGCGTCGCTTAGAACCTCACGTACCGCAGGGGCAACTTCGAAGTCCATATCCGCAACCCAGACGGGCAGAACGTCGGGAGGATATAAACGCCACTTTTCGGCATTTTTTTGCCTACAGATTTCCAAATCGACTTCGGGCAGTACTCTAGTCACTGCTGGAGTTTAGCCGGGATAGCCTCAGACCCTGACGATCTTTATGTTATGGAGCCCATGAGTACTGAAAAAGACGACCTAAAAGCTTACATTTTGGACCCTGAAAACCTCCCTAAGCATTTTGAGGCGGGGGAAGCTGAGATCCGTTGGGATGACTTCTGGCAATCGGAAGGAATCCACAAATGGGAACCTTCTCGCCCACGGGACGAGACGTTCGTTGTCGACACTCCTCCCCCCACTGCCTCCGGTTCACTACATCCGGGACATGTCTTCAGTTACACGCACACAGACATTCTTGTGCGCTATCAACGAATGATCGGGAAAAATATTTATTATCCCATGGGATGGGATGACAATGGACTTCCCACAGAACGCCGGGTGCAGAACTACTATCATGTTCGGTGCGATCCAACTGCTCCTTATGAAGATCAACTCGAGCTAGCGCCTGCGTCCGCAAAAATGCGCAAGAAACCCCCTAAAAGAATTTCACGGGCCAACTTCATTGAACTATGTCATCGCGTTACGACAGAGGATGAAAAAACCTTCATGGCTCTCTGGAAACGACTTGGCGTTTCAGTAGACTGGAATGAACAGTATCAGACGATCGATGACAACTGCCGTCGTATCGCGCAATTTTCCTTCCTCGACCTTCTCGAAAAGAATCAAGTGTTTAGCAGTAACGCACCAAGTATGTGGGATGTCGATTTTCAGTGCGCTATCGCGCAGGCTGAGGTGGAAGACAGAAACATTGCCGGAGCCTATCACGATATTGAATTCGGGCTCTCAGATACTGGAGAGACTTTCACCATTTCAACTACCCGACCTGAACTACTTCCTGCATGCGTTGGAGTAACCGCACATCCCTCCGATGAACGCTACAAACACTTTTTCGGTCGAGAGGCCATTAGTCCCCTATTTCGAATTCCTGTTCCAATTTTCCCGAGTGAGATTGCGGATCCTGAAAAAGGTACCGGAATACTCATGGTTTGTACCTTCGGCGATGCCACAGACGTCGAGTGGTGGCGAGACGAAGGGTTGACTTTACGACAACTGGTCGGCCGCGATGGACGGCTTCTCCCAGCCGACTTCGGCAGTCAAACATTTCCCAGTCTCGATCCAGTCGAAGCTGAAAAAAATTACAGCACGCTAGCAGGGAAGACCCTCAAGGCTGCCAGAGAGCTAATTGTTTCCCTTTTGCGAGAAGATTCTAGTGGTTTCGATGGAACCAGGGCCGCCTTAGCAGGAGAACCCAGGCTGTTAGAGCATTCGGTAAAGTTTTTTGAAAAAGGCGACCGACCTCTGGAATTTGTACCCACTCGTCAATGGTTCGTGCGTTTACTAGACAAAAAGAAAGAACTTATCGCTAAAGGAAATTTAATTAAATGGCACCCCGACCACATGCGTCGGCGGTTCGAAGATTGGACCGAGAACCTTTCATTCGACTGGTGTGTGAGCCGACAACGATTCTTCGGGGTTCCGATACCGGTTTGGTACCCTATCCTCGAAAATGGCAACTGTGACTATAAAAGTCCTCTTGTACCAATGAAAGAAAATCTTCCAACCGACCCCACTCGGGACTGTCCGCCTGGATTCATTGAAGAGCAACGCAATCAGCCTGGTGGATTTAAAGCTGAAACTGACATTTTTGACACCTGGTTCACCAGCTCTCTGACGCCACAGATTAGTTCCCACTGGGGAAGCAACCAAGAACGTCACCAAGCTCTATTCCCAGCAGATGTTAGACCACAAGCTCACGACATAATTCGCACTTGGGCCTTTTACACTATTGCGAAGGCCCATCTACATGAAGACTCAGTACCTTGGAAGCATGCCACCATCTCTGGATGGATTCTTGATCCCGATCGAAAAAAAATGTCCAAGAGCAAAGGGAATGTGGTTACCCCGATCCCGTTAATTGATAAGTATTCCGCAGACGGAGTACGATACTGGGCAGGTTCAGCAAGACTTGGCGTTGACACCGCCCTTGATTAAAAAGTTTTTAAAATTGCAAAAAGACTTGTTACCAAAGTCTTTAATGCTTCGAAGTTTGTCCTCACCCAGGACGGTCACTCAGC